>JBBRFQ010000119.1:0-11001 GCA_038224035.1 Gemmatimonadales bacterium | reverse complement strand
CTCATCAGCACGCCGTAACGCACCTCGTTTGCAGGCTCTTTTCTCAATCCCTTCGCATCAGTTTCAGGAGATCGCTCGTATGCCCCGTGTTTCCCGTCTTGCCGTCATGCTGCTCGCTTTCCCGCTCGCCCTCGGCGCTTGCAAAAAGAAGCCGGTCGCTGTGCAGCCCGAGCCGGTAGCGCCCGTCACGCCGGTCAATCCGCCGCCGACGACGCCCGCCAACAATACGCCGGTAGTTGACGACGCCGCCGTGCGCCGTGCGGTCGAGGCGGCCCGCGCGACGCTGACGCAGGTCATTTACTACGATTACGACAGTGACGAGTTGCGCTCCGATGCGCGCGCCACGCTCGACGAAAAGCTGCGCGTGCTCAACGCGAATCCCTCGGCTCGTCTGCGCATTGAAGGCCACACCGACGAGCGCGGCTCCGACGAGTACAACCTCGCGCTGGGACGTCGTCGTGCGGATCAGGCCAAGCGGTATCTTGGCGATCGCGGCATCGATGCGTCGCGCATAGAAACGATGAGCTTCGGTCGCGAGCGTCCGGCCGTGTCGGGGTCGAATGAAGAAGCGTGGGCGCAGAATCGCCGCGGTGAGTTCCAGATTGTGGCCGGCGGCACGGATCTCAAGGCGCCGTGAGTATCGGGCGCGTGGTAGTCGGGCGCGGCCGTTCGCTCGCTGTACTCCTGGCGGTTCCCGTCTTGCTCCTGAGCAGCACGGGCTGCTTCGCCACGCGCGGTGACGTTCGCATTCTGCAGCAGGACATCAATACGGTGCGCACCGAGTCGCAGCGCAGTGCGCAGGCGCAGGCGCAGGCGCTCGCGGAAACGGCGCGCATCCTGAAGCAAGTGAGTGATTCACTCACGCATATCTCGAGCCGCCAGTTGGCGTTCGAGGGCGATACGCGCGGCGAACTGCGTCGGGTGAACGAGCAGTTGCTGCGGGTGCAGGAACTGCTCGGGCAGAGCGCCAACATCTTGCGCTCGTTCCGCGCCGACATCGAGTCCTCGGGGCGCATTATTACACAACCGCCGGCGACTGATCTGCCGCCGGCCTCCGGTGGCGTCACGCAGTCGCCGGTCTCCCCGCCGGCCGCGGGCGCCGTGACGCCGAATCCCGGGCTGCCCGGCCCGTCGCAGCTGTATCAGGACGGCATGGATCATTTCCGGCGCAGCAGCTACGCGTCGGCCCGTATCGCGTTCAGCGATCTGCTGCTCAACTATCCCAGCGTGGATGTTGCGCCGGAAGCGCAGTACTGGATCGCCGAAGCGTTCGCGGCGGAGAAAAATCTCGTCGCCGCCGAGACAGCGTACGCGGCGGTGGTCAGCAAGTATCCCGAGTCGGTGCGAGCACCGGACGCGATGTACAAGCGCGCGCTGATGTTATTGGAACAGGGCAATACGGCAGCTGCCAAACCGCTGCTGCAGCAACTCATTCAGCGCTATCCGCGCTCGAATGCCGCCGACTTCGCCAAGGAGCGACTGGCGGCGATCCCCTGAGTCGGGTCGATCCAGTCGAGCTATTCTCGTGTCATCCGCCACGCCCAAAACAACACACGAAGAGATGCCGTTCCTCGATCACCTCGAGGAACTGCGTTGGCGTTTATTCAAGGTCCTGTTGGCATTGGGGCTCGGCTTCATTGGGGGCTTCGCGCTGCTGTCCACCGAGTCGATCGGTTTGCTGAACTATCTGCAGAAGCCTTTGCAGGCAACCATTTCGCAGCAGCTCGTGTATACGAGTCCCACCGATCCGTTCAACGTGGTCGTGTCTGCCTCGCTTGGTCTCGGATTTCTGATCGCACTTCCAGTTATTTGCTACCAGATATGGGCGTTCCTTTCGCCAGCCTTGTACCAGAACGAAAAGCGCGTGGTGATTCCCGTCATGCTCGGCGCGACCGTGCTGTTCGCCTGCGGTGTCGCGCTCGCGTTCTATTTTGTGCTGCCGGTGACGCTGCGATTCCTCGTGGGGTTCCAGACCGAGGCATTCACGCCGATGCTGGAGATCCGCCGATACTTCGGTTTTGTGTTCGGCATGTGTCTGGCCTTCGGGGCGGCCTTCGAGTTGCCCATTGTAATTCTGGGATTGACCGCGTTCGGTCTCGTCACGCCGAGCATGCTGGTCAAGTTCCGTCGGCACGCGCTGATCGGCTGCATGTTGCTGTCGGCCATCATCACGCCTGGTGATGCCGTGACGGCGCTCATCATGATGACGATCCCCCTGTACTTCCTGTACGAGGGGGGCATCGTGCTTTCGCGCATCGTCTACCGGCGCAAGCAGGCCTCGCAAGAGATCGGGAGCGAGGCGGTCGCGTGATGTCGTGCTTTACCGCCGGAGCGGATTGCGTCCGGTCTGTGCATGTGAGATACCGTCGGACACGCACTGCTGTGGCGGTTAGCGTGATGTGCGCCGCGATGGTGGTGCTGCCGGCGTTGGCTCGGGCGCAGCAGCGTACCCCGCCGCCCCGCACCGGCACTGGCGCCACGGAAACCACGCCGCTCAATCGGGATCGACCTTTGGTAGACTGGGCCGACCCCGATTCCGTCATGCGGGAGTTGCTCGCTCGCCCCGGCTACACCAAGGTGCAGTATCAAGGGAACACCGTGCTGTTCGACGCCGTCACCAAGCTGCTGACAATGCAGGGCAAGCCGTCGGCGGTTCGGCGTGGCGAGGTGACGCTGGTGGGCGATACCATTGTGTACGACGACGGCACGAAACTCGTCGTGGCCACCGGTGATACGGTGGTGCTTCGCGATCCGTCCCGCGAAGATGCAGACGACTTCGTCGCGCTCGGCTCCATTCGCTACGATCTCGAAACCCTCGAAGGGACCACGGGTGCGTTCTCGACCTCCGTTGTCTCGGGGCAGCGCCTGTTCATTACGGCGGAATCCGGCACGATCCTCGGCGACACTACGCTCACGGGTGGACGTCGACTCTTTTTTCACGACGCGGACTTTACGTACTGCGATCTGACCGAGCCGCATTTTCATTTCACGGCAAACGACATCAAGTTCGTGTCGGAGAACGTGGTAGTGGCGCGACCGGGCGTGTTGTACCTCGGGGAAGTGCCCGTATTCTGGTTGCCGTTCTTCTTTCAGGACATTCGGTCGGGACGGCGCAGTGGCATGCTCACGCCCAGATTTGGCGTGGCCGAGTTGTTCCGGAACAGCTCGAACTATCAGCGCACCGTCGAGAACGTGGGGTGGTTCTTTGCGATCAGCGACTACGCCGATGCCGAGGTCTCGATGGACTGGCGCTCCGGCGGCAGCGGCGGCGGCTTTGACGCCGGCTGGATCCGCGGGAACACCGACTTCCGCTACAAGTGGCTGTCGCGTTTCATCGATGGCAACCTCGCGGTTTCGTATCTCGGGCAGAACGGCGGGCAGACGAACACGTCCATCTCCTGGCGCCACAACCAGGCGTTTAACAAGAACACCCGTCTGAACGCCAATATCAACTGGGTGCAGAGCACGACGGTGCAGCGGCAGACCACGTTCAACCCCGTCGCGTCTGTTGCCACGATCGTGTCGCAGATGAATTACCAGACGCGTGTGGGGCCGGCGCGCATCAGTGTGGGTGGCACACGCAAGCAATATCCCGGACGGCTGCAAACCGATATGGACCTGCCGAACTTCAATCTGACGATGGGTACACTCGCGCTGGGCAAGCTGGAGTGGACGCCTAGCGTACGGTTTAATCAGTCGCGGACGGACAACATCGATCAGGGTATTCAGTTCGCGAACATCTATAAACGGGATTCATTCGGCGGTCTCGACAGCGTTCGTGTGAACGCGTCGCGTCGGAACACCAACTTCGGATTTGAAACACCGATCAAGATTTTTGATTTCCAGATCAGCAACAGCATCTCGATTCGTGAACGGTTCGACGACTATCCCGAACAGAAGATCGTGCGGGATGTACGCGACAGTTCGATCACGACTACACGGGTGTTCGCGCAGCGATTTTTCACCAACGTGGATTGGAATACGTCGTTCAACTTGCCGCGCTTCCTGCAGGGCAGCTGGAATGTGTCGCCTAATGTGACACTCGTGAACACCGATCCGTCGTACGGGTTGTTGGTGCGTTCCGAGCTGAGCGGCGGCAAGTATGTTTCGCAACCCAAGCGACTGCAATACGGCGTGAGTGCGGCGCCGGCACTCTACGGCATCTTCCCGGGCGTTGGTCCGGTCGAAGCATTCCGCCATTCCATCACGCCGAGCTTTTCCTACAGTCTCTCACCGGCGTCGCAGGTGAGTGATGATTTTCTGCAGGCCACCGGGCAACGTCGTCAGGGGTATCTGGGGGCGCTGCCGCGCAACGCCGTTTCGATGTCGTTCGCGACCACGTTTGAAGCGAAGCTGCGCCCGCGTGCGGAGACCGATGTGTCCGGCCCCCGAGCCGGGGATGCCCGCACCGATAGTGCCGGAGTGGACACCGACACCGCCGTGGTTCGTGGCGCTGGCGACGACCCCAACGCGCCCGCCCGTCGTCCCGCCGCGGCGACTGAAGGAAGGAAAGTGAGACTGCTCGCGCTCAACTTCTCCTCGCTCACCTACGATTTCATTCGTGCCGATACCGCCGCCTCGGGACTCGTTGAACAAAACTTCAACATCTCGGCGCGTACCGACCTGCTGCCCAATCTCGATTTCCAGATGGGCTACGAACTGTTTCAGGGCGATCCGATCAGCGACACGGCGATCTTTCGCCCGTTCCGTACCTCGCTGGGCGTCAACTTCTCGCTCGATGGGAAGTCGGGGCTGGCGGCGCTTGTCGGACGATTGTTCGGACGTCGTGGTGAGATCGAAGTGCCCGAAGACGCGGACTCGCTCACGCGAGTGCGTCGCAGTGATTTTGCTCAGCGTGGCGGCGGACTGAACGCGGCTGGTTCGCGGGCCCGTGGTGCGCCGGTCGCGCTGCCGGCGTCGGGGCAGGGTTGGCAGCTGTCGCTCACGTACAACGCAAACCGACAGCGCCCGCAGATTGGCGGCACCCAGATTGAATACGATCCTTCGATTGCGTGCCGGAGTATCCCGGAGGGTTCGTTCGCCTATCAGGATTGTCTGGCCAACGCCACGCTCTCGCCGCCGGCCGGCTTTGAGCCGGAAGGACAGACAACGGTTGGCGGGCCGGTCTACCTGCGGCCGCCCAGCGAAAATCTCAGTGGCAACCTGTCGTTCGGCCTCACGCCGAACTGGAGCGCCAGCATGACCGCGCAGTACGATGTCGTGCGCAGCGATTTTGGCTCCCTGCAGCTCGGCCTGCAGCGTGAACTGCATGACTGGACCGCGAACTTCGCGTTCACACGCGTACCGAACGGCAACTTCACTTTCGCCTTTTTCATCGCGCTGAAGGCCTCGCCCGAGATCAAGTTCAATTACGATCGGCGGACGGTGCGGTGACAGCCCGCGTGACGCACCGCGTCGATGGCCGCACACTGCATCTCGACGTGCTCGAGGCCGTCGCGCGTGGTCACATTGCGGTGTCGCTCGACGACGAAGCGCGCGAGCGCATGCGGCGAACACGTGCGGTGGTGGACCGGGCCATCGCGAGCGGGGAACCGGTGTATGGCCTCAACACCGGATTCGGCAAGCTCTCGGAAATCACGATTGCGCACGATGAGCTGGCCACTCTGCAGCGCAATCTGGTGCGTAGCCATGCGGCGGGCGTCGGCGCGCCGCTTCCCGACGCGGAAGTGCGCGCCATGATGCTGCTGCGCGCGAACGTGCTGGCCTCCGGCTATGCCGGTGCACGTCCGGAGTTGGTGGATTTGTTGCTGCATCTGCTCAACGCCGATGTGGTTCCGCTGGTGCCGGAGCAGGGAAGCGTCGGCGCCAGCGGCGACCTCGCGCCTCTCGCGCATCTCGCGCTCGTGCTCATTGGCGAGGGACGCGCGCGCTATCGCGGCGAAGAATCCGATGGCACCACGATTCTTGCGCGTGCCGGTCTCGCGCCGGTGACGTTGGCCGCCAAGGAAGGGCTCGCGCTCATCAATGGGACGCAGGCGCACACCGCGGTGTGCGCGCTCGCCGCGGGCGAACTGTACCGGCTCTGGCGCGCCGCGCACGTCATCGGCGCGATGACGCTCGACGCGCTGCTGGGCACGCCCGCCGCATTCGACGCCCGAATCCAGGACGCGCGCGGTCAGACCGGGCAGCGCACGTCGGCCGCGCTGCTGCGGGAGTTGCTCGAGGGTAGCGCACTGCGCGAATCACATCGCCGCGGCGACCCACGCGTGCAGGATGCGTATGCGCTGCGCTGCATGCCGCAGGTGCATGGGCCGGCGCTCGACGGGCTGCAGTTCGCACTCGGCGTGATCGGTCGGGAACTCAATGCCGCGACTGACAATCCGCTCGTGCTCGAAAGCGGTGAGTTGCTCAGTGGCGGCAACTTTCATGGACAGGCGGTGGCCATGGCCGCCGACCTGCTCGCGATCATCTGCGCCAATCTGGCCGTCATCAGCGAGCGGCGCACCGATCGCCTGGTGCATCCGGATTTTAATCAGGGATTACCGGCGTTCCTCGCCGAACGTCCGGGGCTTGAGTCCGGATTGATGATGGCGCAGGTGACGGCGGCAGCCATCACGAGTGATATGAAGCGACTCGCGTCACCGGCGAGTGTGGATTCGATTCCGACCGACGGCAACAAGGAAGATGTGGTGCCCATGGCGATGGGCGCAGCACTCAAGCTGCGCCAGAGTGTGCATGGGCTGCGTCACGTGCTGGCGGTGGAGTTGTTGTGCGCCGCCGATGCGATCGATTTCCGGCGTCCGCTCACGAGCAGTCCGGCGCTTGAAAACGCCCATGCGCGCGTACGGCGGATCGTGTCCGCCCGCAGTGGCGATCGCTCGCCGTCGCCGGACATTCTCGTACTCGCTGAGGCGCTGGCCAGGGGCGAGTTCGAGCCGTCAGCACTTCAGGAGAACACGCGATGAGCACCGCCGCCGTAGTCGCCGGTCCACGACCCGTGCGCGCCGCACGCGGCAACACGCTCAGCTGCAAAGGCTGGTTGCAGGAAGCGGCCTTGCGCATGCTCATGAACAATCTCGACGCCGACGTGGCCGAACGCCCGGACGATCTTGTGGTGTACGGCGGCACCGGTAAAGCGGCCCGCAACTGGGAGTGTTTCGACGCGATCGTACGTTCGCTGCGGGCGCTCGAGAATGACGAAACGCTGCTCGTGCAAAGCGGGAAACCCGTGGCTGTGTTCCGCACGCACGAAGACGCGCCGCGTGTCCTCATTGCCAACTCAAATCTTGTCGGCCGCTGGGCGAACTGGGACGAGTTCCGTCGTCTCGAGAAGCTGGGACTTACGATGTACGGACAAATGACCGCCGGCTCCTGGATCTACATCGGATCGCAGGGCATCGTGCAGGGCACGTACGAGACGTTCGGTGCCGTGGCCGCGACGCACTTTGGTGGCACGCTCGCAGGCAAACTCGTGGTCACCGCGGGGCTGGGCGGGATGGGAGGCGCGCAGCCGCTCGCCGCCACGATGCACGGTGCGGCGGTACTCGCCGTCGAGGTCGATGCGTCGCGCATTCAGAAGCGACTCGACACCGGGTACTGCGATCGTTTGTCCACCGATCTGGATAGCGCGATCGCTCAGTTGCGCGCGGCGCAGGCGGCCGGTGTGGGCCTTTCCATCGGCCTGCTCGGCAACGCCGCTGAGGTCTTGCCGGCACTGGTCGAACTCGGCATCACACCCGACGTGGTCACTGATCAGACGAGCGCGCACGACCTGCTGGTCGGTTATGTGCCACGCGGTCTTTTGCTCGACGCCGCCGCGTCGCTGCGAGATTCCGATCCGGCGCTGTATATCGAACTGGCGCGCGATTCGGTCGTGGCGCACGTGCAGGCGATGCGTACGATGCAGGACCGCGGTGCGGTAGCCTTCGACTACGGCAACAACATCCGTACCGTCGCGTTCGATGCCGGCCTCGACGATGCGTTTCGTATTCCGGGATTCGTGCCGGAGTACGTGCGGCCGCTCTTTTGTCAGGGCAAAGGCCCGTTTCGATGGGTGGCACTCTCCGGCGATCCGGCCGACATTCACCGCACCGACGCGTTGCTGCTCGACATGTTTCCGAACGACGCGCACCTCGCACGCTGGATTACGCTCGCGCGTGAGAGAATTCACTTCCAGGGGCTGCCGGCGCGCATCTGCTGGTTGGGTCAGGGTGAGCGGGCGCGCTTTGGGCTCGCGCTCAACGCCTTGGTGGCCAGTGGCGAGGTGTCCGCACCCATTGTGATAGGGCGTGATCATCTCGACACGGGGAGCGTGGCGTCACCGTTTCGCGAGACGGAAGGCATGCGCGATGGCTCCGACGCCATAGCAGACTGGGCGGTGCTCAACGCGCTGCTGAATGTGGCAAGCGGCGCCTCGTGGGTGTCGTTTCATCACGGCGGTGGGGTGGGCATCGGCAACTCGCTGCATGCCGGACAGGTGATTGTGGCGGACGGTACCGATGCCGCGGCGCGCCGGATTGAGCGCGTGCTCACCAACGATCCCGGCATCGGGGTCGCCCGTCATGCGGATGCCGGCTACGAGTCGGCGCGCGCGACGGCATTGCGGGAAGGGGTGCACCTGCCCATGCTCAATACATGCTAAGCTCCCGCTATCGTCCGTGGCACGTTCCTCTCTTCATGGGAAAGTACGCCTGGCTTCGCCTGCGTCGGCGCCCGGTGTTGCTCAATCTCGAAGTCACGATGCGGTGCAACGCCAAGTGCGGCTTTTGCGACTACTGGAAGACGCCGGCGTCCGCGAAAGCCAGCGAGCTCAAGGAGTTCACCGACATCGCACGGCGCTTCAATCCGATGATGATCACCTTCACGGGCGGTGAGCCGACGCTGCGCAAGGATCTCGAAGACATCGTCGCGGCGGTGCGCGATGCGACGCAGTTGTCGTATCTCGCGATGATCACGCACGGAGCAATGCTCACCGTGGATCGCGCGCGCTCGCTGTGGGATGCGGGACTCGATCAATTCAACATTTCGTTCGACTATCTCGACGGTCGCCACGATGCCGCGCGTGGCATTCCCGGTCTCACCGCAAAGATTCTGGACACCGTGCCAAAGATGAAGAGTGCGGGCATCGGCAGCGTGCGATTCAACACGGTGATCAAGGACGACAACCTCGACCAGATGCTGCCGATCGTGCGCACCGCCGCCAGTATGGGCGCGGGCGTCAACTTCTCGGTGTACACGGACGCCAAGAACGGCAACACCGATCATCTGCTGCGTGACGAGCAGGTGCGCGCGCTCGATGACGTAATCGCGCAGTTGCTGGAGTACAAACGCAAGCATCGCGGCGTCATCACCAACTCCGATCACTATCTCTCGGAGATTCCGCGGTGGGTACGCGGTGCGATGACGGAGCCATGTCCGAGCGGCACGACCACCGTTCACGTTGACCCGCAGGGCAAGGTGCGGCGCTGCCCCGACTTCCCACCCGATGTGGATTGGAAAGCGTGGCAGCCGTACAAGTCCATCGCGTGCGACGATTGCTTTTACGCCTGCCGAGGCGAAGCCCAGGCGCCGATGCGCTGGTCTCGTGTGCTCGATGTGATGGCGTCGCCCAAGCCGTCGTAGTCGAACAGCAAATCGCATGCCCCACACGATTTTTGTGAATGCGGCGCAGACGATAACCTGTGCGGGCGAAGGGGCTGCACGGCGCGGGGCACAGCTGCAGGACGCCGGTGTGCGTTCCGGGCTTGGCGTGGCCATCAGCGGCGAGCGAATTGTGCGTGTCGCGTCCGACGATGCGTTGCGACGTGAGTATCCACATGCGACAGAAGTCGACTGCGATCAAGGCTTGTTGGCGCCCGGATTTGTGGATTCACACACGCACGCCGTTTTCGGTGCGGCGCGCTTCGCCGAACAGGAACTCCGGGCGACTGGCGTGCCGTACATGGAGATCGCGAAGCGTGGTGGCGGAATCCACGCGTCCGTGCGTGACCTTCGCGCGACATCGAGTGAGCAGCTGCTGGCGTTGGCGCTGCCGCGTATCGCGCGCCTCGCCGCCGGTGGCGTGACCACGCTCGAGATCAAGTCGGGGTACGGCCTCACGGTGTACGACGAGCTCCGTACACTGCGCGTGATCCGCGAGCTGCAGGAGACGTTGCCGCTGCGCATCGTACCTACCTGTCTCGGCGCACACGAGGTGCCCCTCGAGTACCGTGAGACACCTGATGGTCGCACCGCGTGGATCGTCGCGCTCGAAGACGAACTGCATCCGACGGTCGCACGCGAGGGGCTCGCCGTATTCGCCGATGTTTTTGCCGAACCGGGCGTGTTCACGATCGAGGAGTCCCGCCGAATCCTGCTCGGCGCACGCGCACAGGGACTGGCGCTCAAGATGCACGCCGATGAGTTGCACGACGGCGGTGCCGCCGCACTGGGCGCCGAGCTCGCGGTTACGTCCGTCGATCATCTGGCGGCGATCTCCGAGGCCGGCATCACCGCACTGGCCAACAGTAGCACCGTCGCGACGCTGCTCCCGTCCACCATGCTCTTCCTCGGCACGGGACGTCAGGCACCAGCGCGGCGGCTGATCGACGCGGGTGTCGCGGTAGCGCTGGCGACCGATTTTAATCCCGGCACGTCACCGCTCACGAGTTTTCCGCTGCTGCTGACACTGGCCGTGAGTGAGCTGCGCTTGTCGGCGGCCGAAGCGTGGATTGCCGGCACGGTGAACGGTGCCGCGGCGCTCGGATTGGCCGGCGAAACCGGGCAGCTGGCGGAAGGGTTTTGTGCCGATCTCGCGATCCATTCGGTCGACGATTATCGAGCGTTGCCTTACTGGTTCGGCGAGCGTCTCTGTCGTGAAGCTTGGAGTCGTGGCCGCGCTTGTCACTCGTGACCGGTCGCCATAGCTTCACGCATCCCTCTTGACCGTCGTCGTCCGTCGGACGAGCCCAGAACCGCGACCCCTACGGGAGTACGCCTCGCGCCGATGTCGAACGCCGCAAAGCACAGGAAAAGAGCGGCCGAGTTCGAGTTGCAGAAGCA
>JBBRFQ010000118.1:0-11107 GCA_038224035.1 Gemmatimonadales bacterium | reverse complement strand
CGGACGGTCATTTCTCTCGACGTACGGTCGCCCGCACGTTCCAGCAGCCTACCCGCGGCTCGACGTGTAAACACGCCGCTTTCGAGACGAGCCGTCTCTCGCCGCCTATTCGGCCTTGCTCCGGCTGGGGTTTGCCGTGCCGGACGTGTTGCCACGCCCGCGGTGGGCTCTTACCCCACCCTTTCACCCTTACCGCCGCTTGCGCGGAGGCGGTTTGCTTTCTGTTGCACTGTCCGTCACACGAAGCTCACGCCGCGTGCGCCCAGGCATTACCTGGCAACCTGCCCTGTGGAGCCCGGACTTTCCTCGGCGCACGCGCTTGCACGCGCACGACGCGACCGTCCGGTCGACGACCACCCATTGGTCCTCGGCAATATACCCCGACCGTGCCTAGCTGTGCGCATGCCGGGCTGTTGATGCAGCACTCCGCCTGTACACCACCAGGCCTGTAGCAGCCGGACAAAACCATCAACCGTCTACAGTTCCCGCCTCCGCCGCACGTTCACAGCACTCCCCGCGCTCGCATCCACGGTGTTCGTGACGCTGCGGTGACACGCCCTCATAGCGTTCCCTCACTCGCCTTCCATCCCGACTCACCTCCCGCCTGGTGGACTATGTCAGCCGACTTCCACTACCCCGCACACCGACGCACGCCGGGTGCGCCCGTGAACACACCACCGAGCCTGCTGCGCCCCTCGTTTCAGCGCGCCGCACCGATCGCGCGCCCCGCGGCCGACACCTCGGTCGTCACGATGCTCACGCCGCACGAACGAACGCGCGTGGATGCGGCCGGCGAAGGCTGTTATGTCGCACTGCACCGCGACACCGTGGACGAAGTCATCGCCGAGCTGCGCCACTGTCGCGCCCAAGCGGTCATTGTCTCTGTCTCGCGCTGCGACGCACGCGCCGCATCGAGTGTCGCGCGCCTTGTGCGCGAGTTTCCGAGTGTACCGGCCGTCGCGCTGCTCTCCGAGACGACGCCCGACTCCGCGCACGCCGTGCTCGCGCTCGGACAGTACGGGGTGCAATCACTCGTGGATGTGCGGGAAGCCGGCGGCTGGCGCACGCTGCGGCAACTCTTCAGCACGCACCGTGGCGGCAGCATTGAGCGCCGCGCCGTCACGCTCGTCGCCTCGGTGCTCAGCCAGGCACCGGAAGATTGTCGACGCTTCCTCGAGGCGTGCTTCACTTCGCCGGCACGTGTCGGCACGATCAGACAGTTGTCCAAACGACTCGGCGTGCGTTCGAACACACTCATGAGTCGCTTTTATCGCGCGCAACTGCCCGCTCCCAAGCGCTATCTCGCCGTCGCGCGACTGGCGCGCGCCGCCGCGATGTTCGAAAACCCGGGGCTCAGTATCACGCAGGTGGCTAACGCACTCGAATACTCATCACCGCAAAGTTTCGGGCGACACATTCACACGATGCTCGGCGTGTCCGCGGTCGCGTTTCGTCACGAGTTCACCGGCGATGACATGCTGGAGCGGTTCATTGCCGAGCTGGTCACGCCGTACAGGGAGGTGCTGCAGGCGTTTCGTCCACTCATCGTGATTCCTGCGTGGTCTCGCGTCGTGAACCGGGTGGCCGAGCGCGCGCACGACAACTCGTCACGCGACGAGCGGATCCTGTCGGCCCCGCCCGATGGCGCGCTCCCGTGATGCTGCGTCACGTGAGCGCGCGCTGTCAATCGGCGTGGGCTCCGGGGAACCCGCGCCGGCGGAGACACGAGAGACGGCGTGACGAAGACGCGACGCCGTTTCGGCCAGCTGCGCCGCGCTACGGGCAAGATCGTCGAGCGCGCCGCCCTGCGCCATCACGGCTGATGTTGCCGTATGCGCATCGGCCACGGCACGCTCGGCACGTTCGTCCACCCTCTGGAACGCGGCATCCACCGCCGCTGTGGCATCGGCCTGTCCACGCGCGAGGAGCGCCGCATCATCGGCGTGTTCGGCGATGCGCGTGATGTCTGACAGAATCGTGTCCAGCGCGCCTCGGGCTTCCTGCGCGATGCCACCCACGTCGAGCACCTCGCGCGCGGTTGCATCCATCGCGGCTACGGTGCCGGCAATTTCTTCGCGCACCGCCTGCACCGTCGCCGCGATCGCCTTGGCGGCGCGCGCACTTTCGCCCGCCAGCTTCCGGATCTCTTCAGCGACAACGGCAAAACCGAGCCCATGCTCACCGGCGCGGGACGCTTCAATCGCCGCGTTGAGTGCGAGCAAGTTGGTTTGTCGCGCAATGCGCGAGACGGTGCTCACAAAGTCTCCCACGCGTTCCGAAGCCGGCACGAGTGCACTCACTTGCGCCGCGGCCTGCTGTACCCCGTCACCAACTTCCACCAGCGTTGCCGCGGCGCGCTCAATCGCGTTACGGCTGGCCAGGGTCGCCGAATCCATGGCCCGTGCATCGCGGGCCGTTTCGTCGGCGCGTGACACCGACAACACTGCCGCTTCACGCGCGTCCCGGCTCGCGCGTGCACCGTCCGCTACGTACCGGCGCTGCGCGCCGAGTTCGTCCTGCAGTGCCTGCACACCACGGTGCGCATCGCGGGCCTTCGATTGCAGCACCGTGGATGCCCCACCGAGTTGCGCCGCCACCGCCGCGAGCTCGTCGCTTTCATGCTGTACCGATGCAATGAGCCGCGTGACCTCGTCGAGCATGGCGTTGTAGCTGCGCTCGAGAAAGCCCAGTTCGTCGCTGTAGTAGGCGTCGGCGCGCGCCGTCAGATCACCGGCTTCGACTTGTGCCATGCGCTCGCGCGTGCGGCGCAACCGACGAATCAGTTTCGTTGGAATCGGCACGATCTGCTGTGCCACAATGCCCAGCAACACAGCCGCCAGAATCACCTGCGCGATCGGTGGGGCTTTGTCGGGAAACAGCGCCGCGTGCATGAAGCTGGCGGCCACAAACCCAACCTCCGAACACGCGAGTACCACGAAGCCCAGCGCGCGTCCACGGTCGAACGAATACGGGACAATCGCGAGCAGATACAGAATTGCCAGCACCGGTGCGCCGAAGATTGCGATCAGCAAACTGATCAGCAGCGTGTCGAACGCGGCAAACAGATATCGAAACCACCAGCGATAGCGCTGTTCGTTCAGCGCGAAGGCGCTGAGTCCCCAGTTCGCCGACACGGCGATCAGGAACATCACGATCATCAGCGGCACGGGTACATCGGTGATGCCGATCTGCACACCAACGATAAGCAGCGTGGCCACGAGGATTGTGCTCCACGTGCGCCGTCGCTCCGCCACGCGGAACGTGTTCAGGTCTTTGGCGCGCTCCTCATCGAGCGCGATCGCAGCGGCCGAACGGGAGAGTGAAGCAGATGTGGGGATCGTCACGGCTTTCCGGGCTGGGCCGCAGGTCGTGAGGACCCGCAGCGTTCCCCCGGAAGACGACTACCGGGGCAGTCGCGCCACCAGCTCGGTCGCAGTGGCCAGTGAGCGCACGCTCAAACCCGCGGCTTCAATCGCCTCACGCCCTCCTTCTTCGCGGTCTACCACCGCCAACACACCCAGCACGATGCCACCCTCGGCGCGAATCGCTTCCACCGCCGTGAGCGCCGATCCGCCCGTGGTGATGACATCTTCCACGACGACGACCTGATCGCCAGCCACAAAGGGTCCTTCCACGCGTTTACCGGTGCCGTGCTGCTTAGCCTGCTTCCGCACAGTAAACGCCCGAACGAGCGTACTTTCGTTTCGTTCGTTCGCGAACGAACTGGCGTGTGCGATGGCATACGCGATCGGATCGGCGCCCAGCGTGAGACCACCGACGGCATCAGCGGCCCAGCCGGCATCGCGCAACGCTTGCAAACCGAGCACTCCGAGCAGCCGCTGGCCTTCGGGACTCATGGTGGTGAGTCGGCAGTCTACGTACAGCGAGCTCCGGCGCCCCGAGGCGAGTACGAAGTCGCCGCGCTTGGCCGAGCGCTGTGCGAGGAGCGTGAGGAGCGTTTCGCGGGCGACGGACGGGTCGAAAACGCTCATCCGCGGCGAAAGAGGCCCTTCATCTTGCCCAGCAGACCGCCGGACTGGTCATTGGCGGCGGGCGGCGTTGGCGGCGCCGCGATCGGAGGCGGCGGAGGAGCCGGAGCGGCGGCGGCCGCCATCGGCCCCGGGTTGGCAACCGCGTGTGACAGGGCTGCTGCAAACTCGGTCACGCCCGCATAACGATCCTTGGGGGCCTTGGCGAGGGCTTTCATGACCACCGCTTCCACCGACGCGGGAAACTGCAGTCCCGGCTTGGCGGCACTGAGGAGCGTGGGCGGCTGCGTGAGCAACTGCGAGAACAGCTCGCGCGGCGTTTTGCCGATGTAGGGCAGGGCCCCGCAGAGCAGGAAGTACGCAATCGTCGCGAGCGAATACTGATCGGCCGCCGGACCCACGAGTTCGCCGGAGAGCGCTTCAGGAGCCACGTACATGAGCGTGCCCACGAAGAAGCCCGCGCGGGTCAGGCGCTGGTCGGGGGACGCATCGGTGTCGGCGGCAATGCCGAAGTCGAGCAGCATCACGTGATGGGACGCCGGGTCGTACATGACATTTTCCGGCTTCAGGTCGCGGTGCACGATTCCCGCGTCATGCGCGGCCTGCACAGCGGCGCACAACTGCTTGATGATCTCGGCGACCTCGGCCGTTGGCAGCGGACCATTATTTTCGGCGTACTTCTCGAGCAGTTCCCCGGCGGCCCAGTCGATGGCCAGGTAGTATCGGTCGTTCTCAGCTTGCCCGAAAGCGATCGTGCGCACGATGTTCGGATGCTGCACCCGTTGCCCGAACTGTGCTTCGCGAAGAAAGCGCTGTACCGCGGTTTTGTCGTGCCGCAGTTTCTCGCGGAGCACTTTCACGGCCACGGTGCCGTGTTCGGAATGTTCGGCGCGGTACACCGTTGAGGTGCCCCCTTCGCCGACCTTGGCGCGCAGCGTATAGCCGGCGAGCGTGAGACCTACCAATGACTCCATGGACACGGGCCGAACGTAACTCGCTTGACGCTCTCCAGCAAGGCGGGGATCCATTCGCTGTGCGTTTGGGTGGCACAGAACGGGTGCACCGGCGGTAACATTACCAGCCTGGGGCATGTTGGTTCTCGCGTGTTCTGGGAGTGCGCGCGACTGCGCGTACGGCGATTCCTTCCAAACAAGCGTACGGCTGCATGCCCGTGTCCCGTGGCGTTCGCGCCCCTTTTCTCGCTCTGAGCGTGTTGGTGCTCACCTCGGCGTGTGCCAGCCGGCCGGACGTCGGCACCGATGGTCGGCCCGTGCCGGCCGGTGCCCGCATTCCGGCTCCGGCGGCCTTGGCTCCGGTGAATGTCAGCGAGCTCTACCGTGGCATGGGGCTGATCGCGGCACGCGGCGCGATTCCGTATGTCGCCCGGGTGGCGTTTCTCCCCGACCGCTCGGCCGATTCCACGCTCGTCCTCGTGTCGCTTTCTTTTTCGCCGCGCTCGGTGGCCTTCGCTCGCGAGGGGGAGCAGTACGCGGGCAACTACACGGTGCGGCTCGATGTGCGCGACGGCCCCAATCTCGTGCGGCAGCTCGAAGCCAAGGAGACGGTGCGCGTCGCCACGTTCCGGGAAACCTCGCGGGCCGACGAAAGCCTCATCTGGCAGCAGTACCTGCGGGTGGCTCCGGGTCAGTACACCCTCGCGGTTGGTGTGCGCGATGAGGGGAGCCCTCGGTCAAGCTCGGAAGAGGTGTCGCTCACGGTGCCTCGCTTCGGTGCCGGGCGCTTGGGATCACCGATCCCTGTATACGAGGTCATTCCCCGCTCCACGCAGGACTCGCTGCCCCGCCTGCTCGCTCGTCCGCGCGCTACCGTCACGTTCGGCGTGGACTCTCTGGTGCCGATATATCTCGAGGTCGCCGGCACACGCATCGCCACGCGCGTTCGCACCGAAGTGCTCGGCGAGGGGGGGGCGATGCTGTGGCGCGATTCCACCGTACTGCTCGGACGTGGTGGCGACATGGTGAGCGGAACGATTCAGGTACCGGCCGCGAGCATCGGCGTTGGTGTGGTCACGCTGCAGGTCTCACAGGCCGACCAGCCGGACACGGCGCGCACGAAGTTGCTCGTCACGCTCGGCGACGATCTGCCGGTGACTGGATTCGATGAGATGATTGGCTATCTCCGGTTCTTCGCGCCGGACTACAAGTTAGACAGGCTCACCAAGACCATCGGCGCCGAGCGTGCGCAGGCTTGGAGTGAGTTCCTCAAAAGCACCGATCCGGTGCCGGGAACGTCAGAGCACGAGGGGCTGCGCGATTATTTCGCTCGCATTCGACTGGCCAATCAGCGCTTCCGTGACGACGCGCCGGTGGGCTGGCTGAGCGATCGTGGCACGGCGTTCGTTGGATTGGGCGATCCGGATAATATCCTTGACGACCAGAGCACCGATCTGTCGCAGCGAAACCGGCAGCAGGTGTGGGAGTACCGCCAGTGGCGTCTCCGGCTGGTATTCTTCGACCAGACCGGTCTCGGCCGCTGGCGCTTATCGCCGAGTGCGACCGTGGAACTGGCTGCCACGATCCGGCGCCGTTTGGCCGAGACGCCCTGAGTCCTGCTTCTGCCCCTTCGCTGTGTCCGACACGCCCAACGTCACGCTGCCGTCTGCCCCGCGCTTGTTTCTGGTCGACGGCTACGCGCTCATCTATCGCGCGTTTTTTGCGCTGATCAGTCGTCCGCTCGTCACGCGTCGCGGTGAAAACACCTCGATCGCCTGGGGCATTGCGAACTTTCTCAAGCGGTTGCTGATCACGCACCAGCCTGAGAATCTGGCCTGGGTGCACGATGCGGGCGCATCGTTTCGTGACGAGCTCTATCCCGAGTACAAAGCAACGCGCGAAAAGCTGGCCGACGATCTGCAAGCCGATTTTAACACGGGTATTGAACGCGTGCTGCAGTTGTTGCGCGCGTACGATGTGCCGGTACTTGCGGTTGAGGGTTACGAAGCGGACGACGTCATTGGTACGCTTGCGCGTCAGGGCGTTGAGGCGGGCTTTGATGTGGTGATCGTGTCAGGAGACAAAGACTTTCACCAACTGGTGCAACCGCATGTGTGGTTGCTCAATCCAGGTCGTGGCGGTCCGGCGGCGGTGGATGAGACGTGGGTGGGCATGGAGAATGCGCGCGAACGGCTTGGTGTGACGCCGGACCGCGTGATTGACTATCTCGCGCTGGTGGGCGATTCGTCGGACAACGTGCCGGGCGTGAAAGGCATCGGTGAGAAAGGCGCGATTGAACTGATCGATTTGTACGGCGCGCTTGAGGACATTCTTGCACACGTCGACGAGATTCCGAAAAAGCGTCCCCGTGAAGCGCTGCAGACGCAGGCCGACATGGCGCGTCTGTCCAAGCGGCTGGTCACGATTCGCACGGATGTCCCGGTGACGTTCGAACCGGAGCGACTGGCCGTGTGTGCGCCTGATGTGGATGCGCTGCGCGCGTTGTATCAGGAGCTCGAGTTCAACTCGTTGTTGCGCGATTTGCCGGCGCCGGGTGCGACGTCGGAGTCACCCGCTGCGGTCGAGAGTATTGGTGGTGCACCTGCCGATGCGGCGCTGCCTGCGCCCGACGCTGGCAAACCGGACAGCGCGTCGGCATCGTCGCCAGGCTGGGGCCATTCCGAGACGCCGCGCGTGGCCATGCGCGTGAGTGACTCGGGTGTTTCGGTGCGCACCGATTCCACCTACACACTCGTAGACACGCTGGACGGGGTTGCGCAGGTGATCACACGCGCCCGCGACGTCGGACGTTTTGCGTTTGATACCGAGACGGTAAGGGAACCGAACGCGCCGATCGCGGTGGATCCGCTGCGCTGTACGCTGGTCGGCATCTCGATTGCTGTTGCGCCGGGGGAGGCCTACTATCTCCCGTTCACCCATCGTGCCTACGATGGCGCCGGCAACCTGTCGCTGCTTTCGGGTGACGCGGGTATTGCGGGCGCACGCTTGTCACAGGCGACCAGCGCGCCCGTGAATCTGCCGCCGATCACCAGCGAGGCGATGGCGCCACTTCGCGCGCTGTTCGCCGATGCATCGGTACAGAAGATCGCGCAGAACGCCAAATACGATTTGCTGGTGTTGCGCAGCAGCGGTGTCGGGTTACACGGGCTCGATGCTGACACGATGCTCATGAGCTACATCCTCGATCCGAGCCGCCGTTCACACGGACTCGATCAACTCGCGTTCGAGCATCTCGGCCACACGATGACATCGTACGAACAGCTGTGCGGCAAAGGCCGGCATCAACTCGACTTTGATGTCGTGCCGGTGGACGTCGCGCGCGATTATTCATGCGAAGATGTCGACATCACCTGGCGACTCTTCGATGTGCTCGCGCCGATGCTCGCCGACTCGGCGATGCAGTCGCTGTTCGATGATATTGAGGTGCCACTCGTGTCGGTGCTCGCCGACATGGAGTGGGAGGGCATCGCGATTGACCTCGATTGGTTTGCCTCGCTCAAAACCCGGTTCCAGCGTGAGCGCGAACGCGTGGAAGCCGAGATCTACGAAGCAGCCGGCGAGACGTTCAACATCAACTCCAATCCGCAGCTGCGCACGATGTTGTTCGGGAAGCTCGGTCTGCCCGTGAAGAAAAAGACCGTCACGGGGCCGAGTACCGATGCAAGTGTGTTGCAGGAACTCGCCGACGAAGGACACACGTTGCCAACGTTGCTGATGGAGTACCGCGAGTTGTACAAGCTCGAGGGTACGTACATCGACACGTTGCCCAAGCTCGTGCATCCGCGTGATGGTCGCTTGCACACATCATACAATCAGACCGTGGCGGCGACCGGACGCTTGTCGTCCAGCGATCCGAATCTGCAGAACATTCCGATTCGCCGTGAGCTGGGACGCGATATCCGTCGCGGTTTTGTCCCGCGCGCCGGATGTATGTTGCTCGCGGCAGACTACTCACAGATTGAGCTGCGCCTGCTGGCGCATCTCTCCGGCGATCCCGCCTTTGTGGACGCGTTTCTCGCCGGCGGTGACATTCACAAACAGACGGCGGCCGTGATCTTCGGCGTGGAGCTCGCGGATGTCACCAGCGAAATGCGCGCGCGCGCGAAGACGATCAACTTCGCCACGATCTACGGTCAGGGCGCATTCGCGCTCGCGCGTCAGCTCAAGATCACGCAGGCCGAAGCGAAAACGTTTATCGAGACCTACTTTGAGCGCTTCGCGGGCGTGAAGCGATTTCTTGAGCAGTGTGTGGTCGAAGCCCGGCAGCGCGGTTTCGTGGAGACGATTTTCAAACGTCGCCGCTATGTGCCGGAGCTCAAGGACCGCAACTTCAACACGCGGGCGTTCGGCGAACGCATCGCGGCCAATGCGCCCATTCAGGGCTCGGCGGCCGATCTGATCAAGATTGCCATGCTGCGCATTCATGCGGCGTTGGCCAGCGGTCCGCTGGCCGCGCGCATGCTGCTGCAGGTGCATGACGAGCTCGTCTTCGAGGTCCCGACGGGCGAGGTCGTGGCGCTCACGGAACTGGTCAAGCAGAGCATGGAAGGGGCGGCGACGCTGGCCGTGCCGCTGGTGGTGGACGTGGGAGTTGGGCCCAACTGGCTAGCCTCCAAAGCCTGAGCGCAGTCTCGCGTTTTGCCAGAACCGTATGGTGAACGCGATGGTGTGATCACAGAGCTGCGGAGCGTGGAAAAGTCCAAAGCATTGCGAATAAAACACTTATGGAACTCCAGTCCGTTCGGCACCGCCCTTGCCTTTTAATAGCGCAACCGCCGGTGTGGACGTTGATGGGCAACGCACCACCACATGGCCGGTACTCTTCCTGAGGGGTTCGCATGCCGTCACCAGCGTTGGCCGTCCGGCGCGGGTTTACGCTCATCGAGTTGTTGATCGTGGTGGTAATCATTGGAATTCTGGCCGCGATTGCCATTCCGAAGTTCACGAACACCAAGGGAAAGAGCTACGCCTCGTCGATGAAAAGTGACCTGCGCAATCTGGCCAGTCAGCAGGAGGGCTATTTCTACAATTTCGAGCAGTACTCGGCGAACTTGGCTGCTGTCGATTTCCCCGGCTCTCCAGGTGTGGTCCTGACGATCACCGAGTCGTCCGTTGGTGGCTGGTCTGCCGTGGCGACCCATCCGGCCGCTGATCCGCTCACGTGCGCGGTGTACTACGGCAATGCGACGCCGGTGCCGCCGGCGGTGAGCGAAGGCGCGGTGTACTGCCAGTAGTGTGGCTGTTGAGTGCCGGTATTGCGAAGGCAACGTCTCAGTGTTTGCCTGCACTCATGCATGAACCACCGGATGAATTGCCGCCAGCGCTTCCAGGTCGAGCCCCGCCCCCGAGACCGCACCCCAACGAGATCGACGGAATCCGCGAGCGAACTCAGCAAGCGCTCACGCACTTCCCTCTGCGCGTATTCAATCGCCGCATTGATGGCATGCTCCACGCGATGGACGGCGGGCTCTGGCTGCACTTCCATGTGTGGATGGGGCGACCCATGGCCCATCTGGTGTCGACCGATCGTGCGCTGCTGCTCGAGTACGGTGCGTTCGTAGGCATTCCGGCTGATCGGTTGCAGGACAAGCCGCTCAAGGATCCTCGGACAGGGGAGCGGCGGCCGGCGTGGCATTGGGATCTGGGCGGGCCGTACCTGCCGCCGAAGGAGTCGTCGGATACTCGGATGTCGGGTGCGACTCGAGAATAAGGGTCTCGAGCGCCACCGCTTCTTCGCGCAGCCAATTCGCTTCAGCCATGAGCGCGCGCTGCAGCGCGGGTGCCTTGCGAAACCGGAAGTAGGCGCGGATTCGCTCGCGGGCGCGTCGCGTCCGATCGCCGTAGCGGAAATCCGAACTGGCCGAGGGTACGAGCGTCAGCGCGTAGGCAACGGCCCACCATCCGCCAAAGAGCCACGCAATCAGACCGGTTTGCAGTCCATAGAATGCCAGCACGAGCACAAGACCGAACACCACACTGCGCATCGCCGGTTGATCGCGGCTCTGCGCCCCGCGAAGCGCGAGCGCACGGGTGATGGTGATCGGGAGCCAGTGATTCACCCGGCCCCACAGCCCGATGGGACCACGTACCAGTGCCAGGAGCCCTTCGCGGATCGCAAACCGGGCGCCGGCGATGCTGCCCGGT
>JBBRFQ010000117.1:0-11271 GCA_038224035.1 Gemmatimonadales bacterium | reverse complement strand
TCACCGGAGAGCTGCGCGGGATACGCGAAGAACAGGAACGCGCGCGTCGTCAGTGCCGGGTTCAGGAAGTTCATCCCGGTGCCGCCGAAAATCTCTTTGCCGATCACCACGCCAAACACGGTGCCCATCGCCACCATCCATAGCGGCACCGTGGCCGGCATGATGAGCGGAATCAGCGTGCCCGTCACGAAGAACCCCTCGCTGATCACATGGCCGCGAATCACCGAGAACACCACCTCTGCCGTGCCGCCCGCGATCAGCGTGACAATCAGCACGGGAAAGAAATAGAGTGCGCCGTGCACCATGCAGCTGAGTATCGAACCCGCATCGGGTTTCAGACCCGTCGCCGTGAACACGGCCGTTTGCCAGTTGTCGAGCAACGTCCCGCCCTGCTCCACCACGTGATGGATCTGATAGCCGGTGTTGTACAGCGCCATCAGAATGCACGGGATCAGCGCAATCGCCACGAGCAGCATCATGCGCTTGAGATCGATCCCGTCGCGAATGTGGGGTCCACCGGTCGTGATCGCGGAGGGCGTGAAGAAGAAACTCTCCATCCCCTCCCAGAACGGATATAATTTCTCGAACTTCGCGCCCGGTGCCACATACGGCTCGAGCTTGTCAAACACACCACGAACCAGTTTCATCTATCGCTCCGACGCGATGAGATCAAGCACGCGCCGCAGCGCCGCGCCATACTCGTACTTGCTGGGACAGACGAACGTGCACAGTGCGACATCTTCTTCATCGAGTTCGAGCACACCGAGTGACTCGGCCCACTCGGCGTCACCCACCGAGATGGCGCGCAACAAGTGCGTGGGCATGAGATCCATCGGCATCACGTCTTCGTACAATCCAATTGGCACCATCGCGCGACGGCCACCGTGCAACCGGGTGTCGAACGCGCGCTCGCGCTGGCGCGCCCACGACGCGAGGAACACCGGGAGGTACGTGTACGAACGTGACGCCGGCAGCATCCAGCCGATGAAGTCGCTCGCGCGGCTTTCGGGAATCACCGAGATCTGTTGGTGAAAGCGACCGAGGTAGCCGGTAATGTCGTCGTCGACTTGTCGTCCGGTCAGCACGGAGCCACTGATGATGCGGTGATCGCGGGTGGCGGCGTGCCCGTTCGACGAGGCCGCGTGTGTGTCGCCTGCGGTCAGTTCTCCGCGCAACAACTCGCGCACATTGGCGCCGAGCACCGTTCGCAGGAGTCGCGGTTGCCGCACCAACGGCCCCCCGAGCGACACGACCTGCGTCGCGTCAAGATGTCCCGTGCGCAGCAACGCACCGAACCGCATCACATCCTGCGCACCGAGATGCCACGCCACATGTTCGCGCGAGACGGGCGCGAGCCTGTGAATGTGATAGCCAACCGTGCCAGCCGGATGTTTGCCCGTGAACTCGGCCACATGCACGCCCTTCACGCCATCACCACTGTGTGATCCCACCGCACGACAGAGATACACAGGCGCATCTGTCAGCGCGACCAGCGCCTCGAGTCCGCGTGCAAAATCTTCGCTGCGTTCGGCGATAATGACATCGACGTGTGGTGCGAGCGGCTGCGTGTCCATCGCGGTCACAAACAACGCGTGCGGCGTGGCGTCGGGCGACGGCACTTCGCTGAAGGGGCGGGTTCGCAGCGCGGTCCACAGGCCGCTCTCGAGCAGCAGCGCCCGCAACTTCGCCGGGTCACGCCCGATACTGTGGCTCCAGGAGGCGAAGGGAGCAACGGCATCGGAGGAGTCGGGCGGTGACACGGCGAGCACCACCGACTGAATGACCCGACGATCACCGCGATGGATCGCCTCCACGCGACCGGCCACGGGCGCCGTCACCCGGAGGCGTTCGTCGCGGCGGTCCTGATAGATGGGCTGACCGGCGCGCACTGCGTCTCCGACCTGCACCATGAGCCGAGGACGAACCCCTCGGGCGTCGGGTGGGAGCAAGCCAACCTTCGAGACATCACGCGCGGCGTGAATCACCTGCGATGGAACGCCGGTGATCGGAACGTCGAGCCCTCGGGAAACCGTATGGGCAGACATGAACTGGCGGGATTGGAACGGGGGAGTGTCGGCAACTGTTACCGAGGCCAACCTATCTTAATGTAGCGCCTGCCGCACCTCCCCCGAACAACGCCGCCGGAATGTCGCGACTCCCGCACCTGCCCCGAACCGGCGCGTCCCGAGACGCGCCGGCCTTGCAACGCCGGCGCGCTTAGTTCACAACAGTGAACGACGCCTTCGCCTTGGTGCGGTCCCACAGCACGGCGAACTCACCACCCGCGCCGGCAGGCTTGATCGTGATCTCCATCTTTTCGACAACGGCCGGCGTCTGCTCCACGGTGAGTGGGATGCGTACCAGGTCCTGCTTCTGGTCGTACACGGTGCCCCACTGGCCGGTCTGCTTGTTGATGATCAGCTGCCACTTGCCGCCCTGATCGAGCAGCGTGTACACGGTATACGTACCGGCCGGTACGGTGGCGGCGCCGAATTTCAGCGTCTTCGACGTGGTGAAGTGGGTGGCCTGATTGGCGCCCGTGCGCCACACGTTGCCCCACTTCTCAAGACCACCGAAAATCTCGCGGCCACGCTTGGAGGGACGGCCGTAGTCCACCATGAGCGCGGCGCCCGCGATCGTGGTCTTCACGGAATCGCGCGGGGACGCCGCAGGCTGCTGGGCCTGCACTGAGGTCGCGGACAGCGCGGCCACTGCAAACACGACAACGGCAGTTACCGAACGGAGAACAAATCGAGGAGCGGACATGGATGTCAGTGATGTCTGGGTGAGTTGGATTGCAGCCACGTCCGACTGACGGACGCCGGGCTGAAAATAGTAGAACCCCGGGAACGCCGAGTTGGTTCGCTGGGTCATTCGACCCGGATGCGGCGGAAACGTCCGGGATCCGCCTCCGTACGGTGAGTTGGGCGAATCCCGACTTCAAACCTTCGGGCCACCCATGATGTCCGACGGAAGTGTCCGAGCGACATCCAGCGCTCCGCGACCCGCGTGCGCAATCAGCAGATCGGGTTCATTTTTCAGGCCTTCAATCTCATCGGTGATCTCACCGTGTTCGAGAATGTGGAGTTGCCGCTCACCTATCGTGATATGGCCGCCAGCGAACGGCGCGAACGCGTACAGGCGGCGCTGGAGCGCGTGGGCATGACGAACCGCGCCATACATTTTCCGGCGCAGCTCTCCGGCGGTCAGCAGCAGCGTGTAGCCGTGGCGCGTGCCGTGGCCGGTGACCCGGCCATTCTGCTCGCCGACGAGCCCACCGGAAATCTTGATTCCAGGAACGGCGAAGCCGTCATGGAACTGCTGCAGGAGTTGCACCAGAACGGCGCCACCATTTGCATGGTCACGCACGACGCGCGGTACGCACAGCACGCCGACCGTGAGGTGCACCTGTTCGACGGGCGCGTAGCCGATGCGCCGAGTGTGGTGCTGGCCTCGGCGTAGAGCACGGTCGCCGACAGAGGAGTTACGGACCGAGCAGCGCGGCCGGCACCACACCCACGCCGTCGGCCCGGCGGTACGCGTGACTGCCGGTGGTGACGACGATCAGATCGAGCACGTCGTCATGCAGCTGCTCACGCAGCCAGAGCAAATGCCGAACGTCCTCGTCGGTGACAGTCGCACTCAGTTTCACTTCGAATGCGACGACTCGTTGATCATCGCGCTCGACGATCAGGTCGATTTCCTGTCGTCCGTCGCGCGTGCGAAGGTGTCGTACTCTTCCTTCGGCGTGTTGCGCGTACACGCGCAAAGAAAGCGTAACAAGCGATTCAAAGAGCTGACCCAGCAGGGCACCGTCACGTGGTGAGTATGAGGCACTCGACGCGTGGTTCGCTGTCACGCCGCTAAGCAGTGCCTCCTCACCGACGCCGAGCAGCCGCGCCGAGAGCGCGGGATCCGCGAGGTGGTGTTTGGGTGTTTGAGTGAGTCGTGCCAGCTGATTACGAGAAGGAAGCCATCCGGGTACCGAATCCACGATCCACAGTTGTTCCAGAACAGCGCGATAGTTGGTGCTCGTTGCTTTCGTGGGCGAGTCTCCCGCCCCGCTGGCCGCCGCCGTTCGAATTTTCTCGAAGGTGGTGCAGGTCGCCGTCGCCGCGGCAAACGCCGCGAGCCAGCGCCGCAGTGTATCCGGACGACGAACGATGTAACCCTGTTCTGCAAAGTCGCGGTCCACGATCCGCTGCAGATAGCCGTCGAGCTGCCCCCGGAGGGCGCGACCATCGAGGTGCCGGAGCCCGGGAAATCCCGAGGCCACGATCTCGCGCGCATAGTCTTTGAGGCCAAGCGTCGTGTGCCCCGCCAGCCAGGACTGTCCGCCGTTGAGGAGCTGTGTCAGGCTCACGCTCGGTGATTCCACCGCACGCCCGCTCAGGGCGAGTGGCCGCATTCGTGTCGTCACGATGCGAGCCGCACCAGAGTGTGTTGGCGCGTTGGCCGGTACGGCAGGTCCCGCGAGCAGGAACTGGCTCGCCGATCGATCGCGGTCGACGGCTCGGCGCACCGCGGGTAGGAAACCCTGGCTTTCACCTCACTACCCCGCCCCGCACGGTACATTCCGCCGATGCCTCAACCCTCCCGCTTCCGCCGTACGCTCATTCAGGTGATGAGCGTGCAGGTGCTCGCCCTGCTGCTGCTCTGGGCGCTGCAAGCCCGCTACGCCAGCTGACCCCGTATGCACTGGATCAACTGGGTCATCCTCGTTTCCTACATCGTGTACGTGGTGTGGGACGGCCTGCGGCGCACCAAGGGCACCGTCAATATTGAAGGATATTTCCTGGCCAACCGCAACCTGCCGTGGTGGGCCGTGGGGCTGTCGGTGATGGCCACGCAGTTGTCGGCCGTCACGCTCATTGGCACCACAGGGCAAGGCGCCACCGACGGGATGCGATTTGTGCAGTTCTATTTCGGGCTGCCGCTGGCGATGGTGATTCTGGGCGTGACGCTGGTGCCGTTTCTGCACGGCGCGAAGGTGTACACGGCTTATGAGTATCTCGAGCGACGCTTTGACGCGAAAACACGCTCGCTCACCAGCTTTCTGTTTCTGATGTCACGCGGTATGTCGGCGGGCACGATCATCGCCGCGCCGGCGGTGGTCTTTTCGGCCGTGTTCGGCTGGGATCTCACGTGGTCGGTGGCGCTGATTGGCGTGCCTACGGTGCTCTACACCGTGCTGGGCGGCGTGCAGGCGGTCACGTGGGCCGACGTGAAGCAGATGGTGGTGATTGTCTCGGCGCTCGCGGCGATTGTGGTTGTACTGCTGATGCGCATGCCGGTGCCGCTCGACGATGCGCTGCGTGTGGCTGGCGCAACAGGGCGGCTCGTCGTGTTCGACTTTTCATTCGACGTCACCAAAACGTACACGTTCTGGAGTGGAGTGCTCGGCGGCACGTTCCTCATGTTGTCGTATTTCGGGACAGACCAGAGTCAGGTACAGCGCTACCTCACGGCTCGCTCGGTAGACGAAGCCCGCAGTTCACTGCTCATGAGCGCGTACTGGAAAATTCCGCTGCAGGCGCTGGTGCTGCTCGTAGGCGTGCTGGTGTACCTGTTCTATCTGTTTCAGGCGCCGCCCCTGCTCTACAATCCCGCGCACGAAGCCCAGGTGCGCAGCAGCGCGCCGGTGGAGTACGCGGCCATGGAGCAGCGCTACGTTGCCGCGGGTGTGGAGCGGGAGGCCGCGGCGCGCAATGTTGTGTCAGCGCGCGAGGCGGGCGACGGCGCCGCTGAGACGCGTGCCCTCGACGGTTTCCGCGCGGCCGAGGCCAGCGTGACGGCCGTGCGCACGGAGGCACTCGACAGGGCGGCGAGCGTGACCGGACAATCGTCACGTGATGTGAACTACATCATTCCCAGGTTTGTGCTCGATCACCTGCCGATCGGACTCGCGGGGATTTTTCTGGCGGCCGTGTTGGCGGCGGCGATGTCGAGCATTGCGGCCGAGCTCAACTCGTTGTCCACGGCCACCGTAGTGGACTTCTATCAGCGCTGGGTGAAGCCCGACGGCAGTGATGCGCACCTGCTCGCGGTGTCGAAGATCTCTACGGCGATTTGGGGCGCCTTTGCGTGCGTGGTGGCCACGTACGCGGCGACGCTGGGCTCATTGATTGAGGTGGTGAACCGATTCGGGTCGTTTTTCTACGGGTCGATTCTTGGAGTGTTCCTGCTGGCCATGATGCCGCGCGCGCGGGCACTGGGGGCGTTTGTGGGGCTGATCGTCGGGATGCTCACGGTGGCGGCGGTATCGTTTGGAGCGCCGAGCGTGAGCTTCCTTTGGCACAACGTGATTGGGGCGGTGACCGTGGTGGCGGTTGGCGTACTGCTGAGCGGGCCGACGCGGAACCAGACGACATCGTGATGACCGCGCGACATCGTGATGACCGCGCGACATCGTAAAAACAACGAGGGCCGCACCGATGGTGCGGCCCTCGTTGTTTCCAGCGAACCTCCGCCTTGGTTGTTCGCTGAACCCGATTAACCGTTGGGGATGTTCGGATTGTTATCCGTTTCCTGCAACGTCAACGGCCAGCAGGTCTGATTTCCAACCTGTGAGAAACCAGGCTTGAAGTACGTGGAGCCCGGAACCGGGACGTTGAGCACGGCCGCCGGATTGCGACGGAAGTCACCCATGCGCTTGCCTTCCAGATAGAAATCCCGACCCTTCTGTTCCATTAGCTCAGTGAGCACCGCGGCGGGGGCCGTGGAACCGCCATATACTGGCTGGTTATTCGCCGCGCGACGGGCTGCAATCAACGCCAGCTGAGCAGCGGTGCTGGTGGCCTCCGCTTCGATGTAGTCCGCTTCGAGCTTGGAAGCGAGGCGCATACCGGTGTTGAACGCCGGGTACTTGTCCTGAATGAAGAATGGTCCGCTGGACGGATCCTGCGGGGCCAGATTGTGCTGCGCCGGTGTCTTAAACCGAATGCGCGGATCACCGTCGATACGGAACGCCGGGGCCACCGTGATCGAACCACGATCAAGCGTGAACTGCCACATGCGATTGCCGAGGCGCGTACGCTGCGCCGGGTCGTCGAGGTAGGTCATGCTGAACGTGAAGCCAGCCGGCACCGACTGCGCGGCGGCGATGGCCTGTGCATTGCGACCCGCCTGTAGCTGCGTGCGGGCCAAGCCGACCTTGGCGATATTGGCCAACTGCACACCGCCCGCCGTGGCATTGGCCGTGCCAACACTGATCGCCTGCTGGAATGAGGCGACCGCCGAGTCGAGCATCTGCGCCGTGTTGAGCGCGGGACCTCCACGCGACACACCCACGCAGAAGCTCTCGGCCATCGTCAGGAAGCTGTATCCCTTGAACGTCGCCGCGCGTGCGTAGCTGATGTTCGTGGTGGGGTCGGGAAGCTCGAGATCGAGCACCGCCGCGTTCGATGCGAGCGCGACCGAGATCGGCCCCCAGAGGTCACCGTTGTGGGAACCGTTGGTGTTGAGCACTTCGCGACGCCCGAACTCATTGCGCGTCGGGAAGGTCTCCGCCACAAGGGCCTCACCCACGAACCACGACTGATACATGGCGAACCAGCCGAAGGCCACCGCGTAGTTCTGCTGCGCAGAGGCAGCGAGGGTGGGCGCATCGTTGACCGGATCGATCGCCGACGCATTGATGATGTTGGGATTCTTGACGGTCAGGAAGTCCGCGCACGCTCCGAGGCTCACCCCGATCAGTGCACCGACCGCGCTGACGCGCACGGCTCGTTGAATATTGGTCATGGAGAGTTCGCTCAGAAGATAAAGTTGGTCTTGAACACGATGCGGCGCGGATTCGGCTGTGTCAGGAACTCCTCGCGCGCGAACTGCGCGCCAGCCGCCGACGTCACCTCCGGATCGGGGCCTTCGTAGTCAGTCCACAGCGCCAGATTCTGACCGGCGATCGTGAACGTGCCGCCGCTGAGCGGCCCAAGCCGCCCCGCCAAGCTGCGCGGCAGGCTGTACGTGAGCGAAACTTCGCGCAGTCGGATGAAATCACCCTTCTGGATGTAGGCCTCGCGCACTTCGTTCACCGTGGTTGGTCGGCCGTTCTCCTGCACGAATGCCGGCTGTCCCGGCGTCGGGTTGCCGTAGCGGCGCAGACGCTCACGGCGCGACAGGATCGTGGTGTCGAGACGATTCGCGCTGCGTACCAACTGCGTCTCACGGAAGAAGTCCGTGTTGTTGTACACGCTGAAACCAGCCTTCGCATCGAGCAGCGCCGAGACGCGGAAGTTCTTGAACACCGTGACCGTGTTCGTGACGTTCCACTCAAGGGTGGGAAGGATATTGTCAAACACTTCAAGCGTATCGGCCACGGTGACGACGCCGGTCGCTTCGTTGATGTTGCGAATCGTCTTGGTCACGAACGAGCCGAGCTGAAAGCCTTCCGTGAAGCGATTCAGCGTGCCAAACGGATTCACCTTTGTGCCCGAAGCCGAATCGCCAAGGCTGATCAGCTCGTTCTTCAGCGTGTTGCCACCAATGCGAAGTTCCCAATCGAGATTGGAGGTCCGCAGCAGATTCGCCGTGAGAGTGAGCTCAATGCCGCTGTTGGACACTTCGCCGATGTTCGCAAACGGGTTCCCCAGAAAACCGAGTGATGGCGGAAGGGGACGCGCGAGCAACAGGTCTTTGGTGTTCTTGTTGAAGTAAGTCACTTCCATGCTGATGCGATCATTCCACGTCGCCAGGTCGACACCGGCTTCGAATTCCGTGCCTCGCTCGGCCTTGAGCGAATCGTTGCCCGGGTTATTCGGGATGGCGCCAGACTGCGCAGTGCCCGTGATGGCAAACGGCGCCGCGGAGAACGTGGTGAGCGACGCGCCCGGATTCGGTGAGCGACCCGTGCTTCCCCACGCGGCGCGAAAACGCATCGAGGTGAAGAGGCTCGCGAGGGGATCGAAGAAGCGCTCTTCAGAGATCACCCACGAGGCGCCGATCTTCGGCAGGAAGAAATACGGCGGGATGTCTTCGCCGGCACGAACGCCGAAGGAAGAGTTCTGGTCGATGCGCCCACCAAGCTGAATGAAGCGGCGGTCGCGGCTGCTGAGCTGCAGTTCGCCGAGATAGCCAAGCGCCTTCTGCTCGGAAAAGCTCTGGCCACCCGAGCGCGTGGAAGCGTTGTTTACGCTGTTCGCCGCGTTCGTCGTGAAGCCGAAGCCGGTCGCGGACGTGACGTCTGTACGGGTAATGATGGACTGCAAACCGCCAGAGAGATTTACACCCCACTGGTCTTCGGAGCCGAGCGCGGTGCGCATGCTGCCGAGGTAATCGATCGTGAAGCGATCGAAACCAATGCGGTCCTGCGTGTTGTCACCCGTATTCAGATTGCCCACGTACTGCTGCGGAGTGTTGCGCGGGAAGAACCTGGTGAGTTCGTCGCGCGAGAGATCGGCGCCAACGGTGAAGCGATTCGTGAACCAGTCGGTTGGCTGGTACGTCGCCGTCACGTTGGCCTGCGTGCGGCGCGACTGCACACTATTCTGGATGGAGTTGATCGCTTCGAACTGACGGGCGAAGCCAAAGAAACCATCCTGGCTCGGGTTCCCCGAGTCATTGCGCGTCGTGGGCGAGCCGAGCAGTGCGCCGCCAAGCCATCCGTAGATGTTGTTGTCGTTGTCGGGCAACGCGGTTTCAGACTGCAGCACATTGAGGCCGAGGGCGACCTTGATGCGCGCGTCTGGCACGAAGTCGACATTAGAGCGGAAGCCAGTGCGCTCAAACGAGTTGTTGGGCAGCGTACCAAGCGTCTTGTCCGACGTGGCGCTGAGGAAGTAGCCGTAGTTTGAGCCGCCGCCACGACCGGTCCAACCGAAGTTACGTTCACTGCCGGTGCGGAACGCGTTGATGCGTTCCAGCGGGTTGTCTTCGATGAGCGTGCCAACCGCCTGACCGCGGCAGAGCGGGTTCGTGCTTGTGGCGGCCACGAGCGCCGCCGAGCAGTTGCCGAAGTTCGAAGGAGGCGTCCAGTTCTGATCGATCGTGGACACATCAATACGCACCGTCTGCTGGAACGAGTTCGAGCCGAGTTTGCCCTTCTTGGTGATGATCTGAATCACGCCGGCCGACGCGTCCGCGCCATACAGCGTGGCCGCCGCCGGGCCCTTCACCACTTCGATCGACTCGATGTCGTCGGGGTTGATGTCGTTGAGGCGGTCCGTCAGCTGACCACCGACGCCGGGCGAGTTCTGGGCCTCGGACACTCGGATTCCGTCAATGAAAATCAGCGGCTGGTTCGACAGCGAGATCGACGAGGCACCGCGGATGCGGATAGACTTTGACGACCCGGCCGAACCGCTCGACGCGTTCACCGAGACGCCGGGAAGACGCGACTGCAAAATCTCGCCAACGTTCTGGATTGGTGCCTGTCGCGCCAGCTCGGCGACTGGCAACGAGGCCACAACGGCTGCCTGCGCGCGACGCTGCGTATTGCCCGTCACGCCCGTGACCACGACTTCGGAGAGCGTGGAGACCGTAGCGGAGAGCGTGAAGTTCTTTGTGACCCGCTCGCCGGCGGCCACTCGGACGGAGTCGCCCCTGGCCTTGAAGCCGATGCGCTGGACCGACACGAGGAGTAGCCCCGGGCGGATATTCGCGATGCTGTACTCACCGCGGTCGTTGGTGACGCCAACGAGTGCGGTGCCGCCAATCAACACGGTTGCACCGTTGATGGGAGCGCCGCTGGTGGCATCGGTGACCGATCCGGCCAGCGAGCCAGTCTGAGCCAGCGCCGCCTCGGGAACAAGGATGACCGCGGCCAATAGCGCCGCAGCCAGAGAGGGCAGGTACGTTCGGAGCGCCCTGAGCATGGGACAACCGTCCTGACGTAAAGAGTGAAACGGAAACCGACCGCCACGCCGAAACACATGGAATAGGCGGGACGTATCGTACATACACGGGATATTCCGTGTATGACTCGTGTAAAGAGGCCGTAGAATGACGGTTTGGACCAAAAATGTCAAACAGTGTCACGATGCTGAGACATTTTCGGCACACAGGCACGTGTTCTATTGATTCGTCCCTATCAACTATTGCAGCGAGCGAGCCGATGCGACGGAGCCGCTCTATCGACCGGAGGCCGAGCATCGGCTCAGCACCGCCAACGCGTTTCCCACCGCCCGCTCCCCTGTTGCATCCGACGGCTGCGTGACCACACGCGGCGCTCCACCTCCGCGTGCGTCGCGGACCACCAACGCCGACGAGCCCCCGCCGTCGAGATTCAGCGCCTCCCGCGCGCCGAGCGCCCTCATCAGGTCAGCCGTCTGCTGC
>JBBRFQ010000116.1:0-11468 GCA_038224035.1 Gemmatimonadales bacterium | reverse complement strand
TGCTCGACGCGCCTCGCTGCACGTGACGCGCTTCGATCAAGCCGCAAGCGGATTGGTGCAGCCGGTGACCGTCCTGCTCATGGCACCGCCCCCGCCGGGAATGCCGCGTCCGAGCAGCCCGCAGCCTGGCCGCCAGATTGCATATCAGATGCAAAACGTCGGTGCGATCGACAATCGGGGGTGGGAACTCGAGGGGACGCTGCGCGGGGGTCCCTTCGTGCTGCATGGATCCGTCGCCGTCGTAGACAGTCGGGTGCGCGATGTGCGGCGCGGGTATTCCGGGGAGCTGCGCGCCGGCGATCGCATGCTCGACGTACCCGCCAATACCCTGGGGCTGTCGGCGCGTTGGACGGATGGACCGTGGGGAGCGACGGTACAGGTCACACGGGTGTCGGATTGGATCGGCTACGATCGCATCGCGGCCGCGCAGCAGGCGGTCACACCGGGCGACGCGGCGGCGCTCTTCATCGGCCCGCAGCTGCGACAGCTTTGGGTGGTCTACCCGGGCGTCACCCGTGTCAACGCCACTGCGCAACGCACAATCGGGCGTGGGTTCACCCTGCAGCTCACGGGCGAGAACCTGCTGGACGTGCAAACCGGCGAGCCGGACAATATCACGATTGTGCCCGGGCGCATGCTTTCGCTCGGGGTGCGCGCCCGGTTCTGAGGCGCAGCGATCCGCTCGATAGGCGCAGACGAGAGCGATTGTGACGGGCCACCAGTTTGCGAAGTGTTCACCACACGCTGCAACAATTGTGGCATTGCCGCATCACATCCATATATAACGCTTTAATGCTTTTCATTAGATGGCATGTGCAAGAATGCCGAGTCGTATAACATCCAGCCATTCAAAGAGTTACGATACAAGCGGAAATGTCGTCCCTGTTGGCGCAAATATTGCAGACTCCCTCCATCACTAGGAACCATTACCGCTTTTCTTCCCCTTGGGAGTCTTTTCATGAGCCGTCGTCTGGTCTGCGCGCTTCTTCTCAGCATCTCCGTCCCATCGCTCGCCTCGGCGCAGCTGTGGACCACTTGGACGGCCGCGAATGTCGGCGGCGGCACGATGAGCGGCACCGTCGGGGCCACCTCGGTCAACTTCTCCGGCGTTTTCTCCGGCTTCCAGCTCGCGAACGGTGCCTCGGCCAACTTGACCCAGTCAGGTGGCCTGGGCAACAACTACTGGACGCCGGCCACCGCGCCCCTTCGCGCACTGCCGTACCAGAGCGCCGGCGTGACCGCACCGGACCAACTCGGCTTCATCCAGTTTGCCGCGGGAACGCCGCAGTTCGGCGGCACGATCACGTTTGGCTCCGCCGTCGTCGACCCGCTCATCGCGTTCATCAGCGTCGGTCAGCCGAACATTCCGGTCATCTACAACTTCGGATCCGCCAGCTACACGCTGCTCTCCGACAATACCACCAATGCGGCGTATTGGGGCGTGGGCACGAATGATCTCGGCGTCGGCAACAGCCGAACTGGCGATCTTCGCGGCAACGAGTTCAGCGGCACGATCCGCCTGAACGGCACGTTCAACTCCATCAACTTCACCACGACTGCCGAAGCATGGCACGGCGTGACGGTCGGTGTTGTCAGCGTCGTCCCCGAGCCGTCCACTTACGCGCTGATGGCATTTGGACTGGTCGGCCTCGGCGTCGCCGCGCGTCGTCGCCGCTCGGTGTAACGGAGGGCGTTCATCAGCGTTGCATAAGATCGCTGGTGAACAGAATAAATCGCGGGGCGCTGGCATCATGCCGGCGCCCCGCGATCGTTTCATGTAGCGACGAGACTACCAGGCGATGCCGTAGTCTTCGCCGAAGTTACTCGCCGCGCCCCACAGCGTGCCGTGCTTGCGGTCCCGCCAGATCGCCGTGATAGGTCCTGACGTGTACCGCGCAAACTCCAGCGAGTACCCACGTCGACGCAGGTCATCGCGCACCCAGTCAGGAACGCGCTCATTGAGCTGCAAGCGACCCGGCCGTGCCTCGTGCGCACCAAAGCTCGAACGCATCTGATAGCTGTGAAAGCCCGGATGTTCGGCCGCCTGCTGGACGGTGTGTCCGAACTCCACCATCGCCAGGAAAAACTGCAGCAGATCCTGATCCTGCGTATCGCCGCCCTGCACGGAGAACGCCATCCACGGCTCGCCGTCTTTCAGCGCAATCGTAGGCGTGAGCGTCACGCGCGGACGCTTGCCCGGCTCGAGCACATTGAACGGGCCATCTTCGGTATCGAGCACGAACGACTGCATGCGCTGCGACAATCCGATACCCGTTCGCCCCGCAATCACCGCCGGAATCCAGCCGCCGCTCGGCGTGATCGACACCATCCAACCGGCGGAGTCGGCGGCCTGGATACTCGTCGTACCGCGTGTGAACGCCGCATCGAAGGCGCTGTCGCGTGACGATGTGCTCGCGACGCTCGTACCAGCGGCCGACTGACGCCCGTCAACACCGCTCCCGCCTGTACTCGCGCGGCGCAGGCTGTCGGGGCGCGGACCCATCGTTGACCAGCGCGACAGCTCGTTCGTAAATGGGTTCACGCCCTGCTGAAACGGATACGGATCTCCCGGTGTCACCGACGCATCATTCTGGTCGTGACTCATCATGGCGAAACGCGCCTTGGCGTACGCTTTGCTCATCAACCCACGCACCGGTTCTTCCGGCGCGAAGTACGGATCCCCGTAGTAAAAATCACGATCAGCATACGCCAGGTTCATCGCCTGGTACACCGTGTGGATGTACTGCGCGCTGTTGTATCCCATGCCTTTCACGTCGGCATTTTCGAGAATGTTGAGTGCCTGCAACAGCACCGGTCCCTGCTGCCAGATCGGTAGCTTGAAGACTTCATAGCCTCGGTAGTTCGTGGAATACGGCTCTTCAATACGCACGCTCCACCTGGCCAGATCTTCCATCGTGAATAGTCCACCGTCTTCCTGCACACCACGCACGATTTCGGCGGCAATATCGCCCGTGTAAAAGCGCGCGTTCGCGGCCATGATCGCCTGCTTGCGCGTCTTGCCGCTGCGCAGTGCGAGACGCTCCGTATCAACGAGCTTGCGAAAGGTGGCCGCCAGGTCGGGCTGCTTGAACAGCTCACCGGCCGACGGCGCTTCGCGCTTCTCGCCGAGATGCGGCAGAAATACGGCGGGCGAATATTTCCACTCTTTGAACCGCGCGGCGTTCTGTTGAATCGCGTTCGCCGCTTGTGCCTCAATCGGATATCCCTGCTCCGCCATCTGAATCGCTGGCGCGAGCACTTGGGCAAGCGACATGGTGCCGTATTCCGCAAGCATCACCATCAGGCCACCCGGCGTGCCCGGTGTCACCGCCGCAAGCGGACCGAACTCCGGTGGAAAACTCATGCCCTTGGAGCGATAGAACGCCGGTGTTGCGCCGGTGGGAGCAACACCAAGCGCGTTGATGCCAATCACTTTCTTGAGCTTGGGGTGGTAGATCAGCGCTTGTGTCTCACCACCACAGCCGAGCGTGTCCCACATCGTGCAGCCAGCCGCCAGCATCGCCGCGGCGGCGTCGACCGCGTTGCCACCCTGCTGAAAAATCATGGCGCCGGCCGTCGCCGCCAGCGGCTTCCCAGTCACAGCAATCCAGTGTTTACCGTGCAGTTGCGGGCGTTCAGTGCGCTGCGCGGCAAGGATCGACACAGGCAGCGGGCTGAGCACGGCAAGAATCAGCGCGGCGCGAAGAAGCGAACGGACAGGGGGCAGAGACATGATGAGGACCCGGCGGAGGAACGGAATACGCGTTCGTTGAGTATGTCCCGTGAACGCTTGCGGTGCCATGGTCCGGCGCCGAGTGTATCGGCATGCGCCATTACTCCCGCCCGCTCATGCTCGCGCTCCTCGCCCTCGGCTGTGCGTCGCCACCGCCCCCGTGCGATGCAGCGAGCTTCGGCACTTTCTGGTCGGCGTTTCAGTCCGCAGCGATGCAGGGGACCGTCAGTGCCGTGCAGCAGAACGTTCGATTTCCGCTCTCGACGCGGGGACAAATGGATGGTGATCCCATACTCCAACACGCCGCCGAGTCATTCCCGCCACTCTGGGAGCAACTGCTCGAGCAGGATGCGGGACTGCGCATGGAACCGGAGACGCTGCGAGAGTTCATCGCGCGGCATGCCTCCCCACCGGCAGACGCCTTCGACTCCCTCGGGCGGGAAGCGCGCGTGGCGGATCTGGTGTTCACGTGCAACGCGGGCAGGTGGCAGCTCACCACGGCGTATACATCAAAGTGAGCGAACGGTGCCAGCTGCCTTCGCAACCTCGACGGTTGGCTGCTACATCATTCGTCGATGGCCCCGTCGCGCACCACGTGCAATCGCGCGACAGGCCGCGCCAGCAGCGTGCGCACATGATCTCGCTGCAGGTGGTAGAGCCAGCCACCAAAGAGCCCGGCGAGCACCGCAAGGATGGACACCGACAGACTTGCGCCGGTCACCGTGTTCCAGCCGCGTGCGCACTCCAGCAGGAGCACGAGCACCACACTGGAGCGCAGTACTCGGCGAGACATCACGCGATATGATTCGTTGGATCGTCCATGGAACTCCGCTGTGATGTAACCGACCAGCGTGAAGCCGGCGAGATATTCTAGCACCTGCATCAGCATCGTGCGCGAGAGCCCGGCTCCTGCCGGCGAGAGCGCCCAGCCACCGCGCCATACACCGTCCACCGTGTCCAGCGGCCACAGTGAGGCCAGTGCGAAGTACACGGCGAACACTGGCAACACCAGCCGCAGCGTTGGCAGTTCAACGCGCTGGTCGCCGTCGCGGTCGCGGGCGCGTGCGGTCGCCACGCTGCGCAACCACGCGCCGCCAATCGCGAGCGTCGCGCCGGCCATGAGCACATCGGGACGCATGGCGGCTCCGGGCAGCGCCGCCACGAGGAACCAGATCGCCACGGCAGCGAGCAGCACGGGCCGTGACACGCGACCGCTACGGTGCAGATAGGCACCATGGACGGCGCCCAGGATCGCCCCACCAAACGTCGAAATGAGCAGTAGAAGCCAGGTTCGTTCGGTACCGACGCTGGCAAACCCGGATACCCACAAGAGCGGGATGAGCAGCATCACGAGTCCGGTCAGCGGAAGCTCCAGCGCCAGCGCGGATATCGCACCGCGGCCGAGGTACACTCGTGGCCGAACCGCGTCAAATGCGCGCGCGCCGAGCGCCGCGCCCAATCCGTTCGTCAGCACGTCCAGCAACGACGTGTAGCGTTCGGCAATGAACAGCTGACCCACTTCAATCATCGCGCTCAGCAGGGCGCCGAACAAACCGATCACCCACCACGCAACCGCGCGCTGCCTCACACGAGAGGACTGCGCCAGGAAACCGAGCGGCAGGAACATCACGACATTGAGAAGCAGATCCGACCACGTCCACACGCTCGTGAGTCCGTGCAGCGGCTTCGACTCAAACCGAAAGGGCGCCCAGGTGATCAGGAGCGTAGTGACGACCAGATACGCGAGCAACGCGTGTCCGAGGAGCCGACCCGAGTCGGAGCCCGAAGGCTCAGCCGGAGTTCCTGCTCGGGTGAGTTCGTCGGCCGGGTGGGCAACGCTGTGAGCAACCGTCGTGGCGGCGGATGGACGTTGAGAGGCGGAGGCAGGCATTGCCCATAGTATCGGCACCCCCACCCACTTACTGAGACGCTGTATCTTCAGCGCATGACGAAAGTCTACGCTCCCCTTTTTCTGACGGAGGACTTCATGCGGTGTGCCCGGTCGTACGCACCCCTGCTGCTCATCACCCTGTTCGCCGCGTGCGGCAGTTCGGAATCCGGCGGCGAGGCGTCCCAGAGCGATAACGCCGCGGTCGGCGTCGTCCCGATTCGCAACCTGGCGGCGCTCGAGGGTGCAGCCAGCTGGGTGGGCGACATCCCCTGCGCCGATTGCGAGGCGATTCGCACCACGGTCACGCTGTACCCGGACGGGACCTTTCGCAGCGAAGGGATTTATCTCAAGACGAAGGGTGCGGGTGACACGATCTTTACCGACATCGGCCGCTGGACTCACATCGATTCGGCGACGCGACTTCAACTGCGAGGCGCATCCGGCGCACCAGCGCGTTTCGCCGTCGATCCTGACGGTAGCCTCCGCATGTTGGACATGGACGGGCAACCGATCAACTCCAAGCGTAACTATCAGCTCTCCGGAACCGTCGCACCCGTGGTCATCACGCATCCCGCCCGTCTGGTCGGTGCCTTCACGTACTTGGCCGACGCAGCCGTGCTCGTCGAGTGCGGCAGTGGTCTGCAGTTTCCGGTCGATATGAGCGCCGACTACCCCGCACTCGAAGCCGCGTATCTCAAGACGGGGAAGGCTGGCAAGCCCGTCGTCGTGCGTCTCAAGGCGCACCTCGCCGACCGACCGGCCATGGAGGGCGACGGCACCACGCTGTCGCTCGTCGTGGATTCGATGGACCGCATCGATGCGGAGGACGGATGCGCCGCACTGCGAACGCAGGATCGAATCGCGGCTGGTCCGTGGCGGCTGGTCGCGTTGGCAAGTGACTCGACGACCCTGCGCATCCCGGCCGATACCAAAGCGAGCCTTGCGTGGCGCAGAAGCGATAAACAGCTCGTCGGCAACAGCGGATGCAATCGGTTCAGCGCACCAGCGGTGATGCGCGGCACCACGCTCGTCGGCGGCACGGCCGTCGGAACGAAGATGTTCTGCGACGGCTCGATGGATGTCGAAGGTCGGTTCCTCGCCCTGATCGCAACCGGAGGCGCCCTCCGGGTTCACGAAGACACGCTGATCTGGAGTCAGGGACCGCGCGACGCGGCCCGGTTCGTCCGCCAGTAATCACACACGCGCCGCATTGACGCCACCGGCCCCACGCCGTAGCGTCGTGGGCATGACGACTCCCTCCTCCCGCCGCGATTTCCTCGGGCATGCGGCTGCCCTCGGTCTCGGCGCCATGGTGCTGCCCCGCCATCTCATCGCCGGTGCTCCGGCGAGCGTACTCGCGCGCGCACCCAGCGCGACGCTGAACATCGCCTGCATCGGCATCGGTGGCATGGGCATGAGCAACATGTCCCAGGTGCTCGGACAGAACATCGTCGCCGTGTGCGATGTGGACTTTGCGTATGTCGAGCGTTCGCTCGAAGGACGTCTGCGACCGCGCGATGGCAAAGTGTCCGACGAGGCGCTCAAACTGCAGGCGGCGTACAAAAAAGCCGCCAAGTACACCGATTATCGCAAGATGCTCGAGGAGCGCAAGGACATCGATGCGGTGATGATTGCAACTCCCGATCACTTGCACGCGATTCAAGCCAGCGCGGCGATGCAACTCGGCCGGCATGTGTATGTGCAAAAGCCGCTTGCGTTCTCCGTACATGAGTCGCGACATCTGGCCAGGCTCGCGGCGTCGTCGAAAGTGACCACGCAAATGGGGAACCAAGGTCACTCCATGGAGGGCACGCGTCGCGTCGTGGAAATCGTGCGCTCCGGCGTGCTTGGCACGATTTCGAGCGTGCACATCTGGACTGATCGGCCCGTGCGTTATTGGGCGCAGGGCATTCCACGTCCGGGGTCTCCTGTGCCGGCCGTGCGTCCGCCAGATTCCGCGCGCCCACCGCAGTGGAACGCGCGCACGGTCGATGTCGCGGTGCTGCGCGCGATGGCCGAGAACCCGCAGTCACCGCCGCCGGGCCTGGATTGGGATTTGTATTGCGGACCGGCGCCCCTCATTCCGTATCACCCGGCCTACCACCCGTTCGCGTGGCGAGGCTGGGTGGACTTTGGTGTTGGTGCCCTCGGCGACATGGGCGCGCATCTGGTGGATCAGGCCTACTGGGCGCTCGAACTCACACAGCCCACAAGCGTGTCCAGCGCGACGTCACCGTGGGGCGGCGGAGCCGAAAATCCGGCGTCGTATCCGCTGGCCACGCAGGTGGAGTACGAGTTTCCCGCCGTGGGCAGCCGGCCCGCCGTCAAGCTCTACTGGTACGACGGCGGGCTGATGCCCCCTCGGCCTGACCTGCTGCCGGACGATGTGTCGTTGCCGCTCGGTGATGGCGGCGGCGGCGTGTTCATCGGCTCACGCGGCATCCTCACGTACGAGACGTACGGCAACAAACCCACGGTGTATCCCGAGACCGTCGCGACCGCGGCCGAGGCAGTTCCTGTCTCGTTGCCACGAATCGCCGTCGCGCACGAGATGAACTGGGTGTCGGCCTGCATGGGCGAGGGCCAGGCGAGTTCACCGTTCTCGTACGCGGCCGCGCTCAATGAAACCATGCTCGTGGGCACCGTTGCGCTGCGACTCGGACAAGGGAAGAAAGCCCTGTACGACGCGGGGTCGATGCGCTTCACCAACCAGGACGCGCTCAATCCCTTCCTGACGCGCGAGTATCGCACCGGCTGGTCGCTCTAGCCGCACCGTCCCGCACGCGCAGGGCCGACTCGAGCGCTCAACAGCCGTCGGTCCTCCGCGTAGGTTGCAAGGGTGAACATTTCACCCTTTCTCACCGACATGTCTGCTCTGCTACGCTCCCCCAGCGCCGCCCTGATGGTGGCGCTGCTCGGTTCCACCGCAGGCGCTCAAGCGCGCTCAGATAGCAGCGCTACCCCCGCCCGCGACACGGCCGGCGCCGACTCCACCGCCGGTCGTTTACCACTCGATGGCCTGCGCTTCCGCAGCATCGGACCGGGCAGCACCTCCGGTCGCATCAGCGATCTTGCGATTCATCCACGCAAGGCGGGCACGTGGTATGTCGCGACCGCATCGGGCGGCCTCTGGAAGACCGAGAACGCCGGCGTCACGTTCGCACCAATCTTCGATACGCAGAACTCGTTCTCCATCGGCGCGATCACGATCGATCCCAGAGTACCGAGCACGCTCTGGGTAGGCTCGGGTGAGAACAACTCGTTACGCTCCGTCGCGTACGGCGACGGTGTGTACAAATCGATTGATGACGGACGCACGTTCACGAATGTCGGTCTGAAGAACAGCGAACACATCGGGCGCATCGTGATCGATCCGCGCAACAGCGATGTGGTGTTCGTGGCGGCAATCGGACCGCTTTGGTCCGGCGGCGGAGATCGCGGGCTCTACAAGACCGCCGACGGCGGCACAACGTGGAGCCGCGTACTCGGCGGTGGCGAATGGGTCGGCGTGAACGACGTGCAGATGGATCCGCGCAATCCTGACGTGCTCATTGCGTCCACCTTCCAGCGACAGCGCCGAGTCTGGGGACAGATTCACGGCGGTCCCGCGAGTGGACTGCATCGCAGCACCGACGGTGGCGCCACCTGGGCACGCATTCGCACGGGACTGCCGAGCGGCGATCTCGGTCGTATCGGGCTCGCGATCTCACCGGCCGATCCGGATGTGGTGTACGCCGTCATCGAAGCGAGCGGTTCGAGCGGGGGGTTCTACCGGTCCACCAACTCCGGGGCGAGCTGGGAACGCATGAGTTCGCAGGCGGGACTCGGCCTGTTCTACCTCGAGATTTTTCCGGATCCGAAGAACGTCGACCGGATCTATCTCGTGGAAACGAATACATCAGTGAGTGAAGACGCGGGACGCACGTGGCGGCAGGTGCCGGCGCGCAACAAGCACGTGGACGATCACGCGGTCTGGATTGATCCCGGCAACACGGAACACATCATGATCGGTTCGGACGGTGGTTTGTACGAATCGTACGATCGCGGCACAAATTGGCGCTGGTTCGGCAACCTGCCACTCACACAGTTTTACACCGTGGCGCTCGACAATGCCGAACCGTTCTACAACGTGTACGGCGGCACGCAGGACAACAACACGGTGGGCGGTCCGTCACGTACCACCAGTGCATCGGGCATCGAGAACTCCGACTGGCGTACGATTGTGGGCGGCGACGGATTCCGTGCGCAGATCGATCCGACCGATCCGAACATCGTCTACGCCGAATCGCAGAACGGCGGCATGGTGCGACACGACCGGCGCACGGGTGAGAACATTTCCATCAGGCCGCAGCCGGCCCCTGATCAACCGGCGTCGCGCTGGTACTGGGACACGCCGATACTCATATCGCCGCATAACCCATCGCGCTTGTACGTGGGGTCGCAGACGCTGTGGCGTTCGGACGATCGCGGTGATTCGTGGCGCGCGGTCAGCGGTGATCTCACGCAGGCGATCGATCGCAATCAGCTCAAGATGATGGGACGCGTGTGGGGCTCCGATGCGATCGGGAAGTGGGCCAGCACATCGTACTACGGCACGATTCTCGCAATCAGCGAGTCGCCGAAACAGGAAGGACTCATCTACGTGGGCACCGACGATGGCCTCGTGCAGGTCACCGAAGATGGTGGTTCGACATGGCGGAAGATTTCAAAGTTCCCCGGTGTCCCGGATACGACCTACGTACAGCGCGTGTTCGCGTCACAGCACGACGCGAACGTCGCGTACGCGGTGTTCAACAACCATCGCTCCGGCGACTTCAAGCCCTACATCGTCAAGACGAGCGATCGCGGACGCACATGGACGAACATCAGTGCGAACCTCCCGCCGCGTGGCTCGGTGTATGGTTTTGTCGAAGATCCCAAGGAGCCCAAACTGCTCTTCGCCGGCACGGAGTTCGCACTCTTCGTGAGCACCAACGGTGGCGGAGCATGGACGCGCCTGCGCGGTGGATTGCCAACCATCCAGATGCGTGATCTGGCCATTCACGCACGTGATGACGACCTGGTCGTCGCCACCTTCGGCCGCGGCTTCTACATCCTTGACGACCTCGCGCCGCTGCGTCTGCTCGTGCAGAATCCTGAGCTGCTGCGCGCCGATGGAACGCTGCTTCCGGTCACACGCGTGGCGATGTATCAGCCAATGCGCTCGAGCAATGCCGGGGCTTGGGGCGATTCACATTTCAGCACGCCGAATCCGTCTGCGGGTGCCACGCTTACATACCTTCTCAACGCCGCGCCGCGCTCGTTGCGACAGGCGCGCACGCAGCGCGAACAGGCGGCCGCGCGCCGAGGCGCTGACGTGCCGCAACCATCCCTTGAGGCACTGCGCGCCGAAGCACTGGAAGGAACGGCCACCGCCATTCTCACGATCACCGATAGCGACGGACTCGTTGTCCGCCGGCTCGATGGACCGGCCACGGCTGGCCTGCATCGCGTGACGTGGGATCTGCGATACTCCGGGCTCTCACCGATCACCACCGCCACGGGCGGCGCGACCGACGCCAGCGCGCGCGGCGGTGGACGCGGACCGCTCGTCACCCCCGGCACCTACACGGTACGCCTTGCCGTACGTCGCCCCGACGGCAGCGTGCGCGAGTACGGCTCGCAAACGTTCGCGGCGCAGCCGCCTGCCAGCCTCACCGCCACGGTGGCCACCTCTCCGCAGGTGCGCGAGTTCCGGCTGGCCACTGCACGCCTGCAGCGCGTCGTGCAGGGGACGGTGTCGTTACTCGGCGAAACCACCACGCGTGTGGGTGCATTGCAATCCGCACTGCAGCAGACGCTCGT
>JBBRFQ010000115.1:0-11553 GCA_038224035.1 Gemmatimonadales bacterium | reverse complement strand
GTGCCGCACAACGGCGACCTGTATCGCTCCCGCGTGCCCGCGGCGATTCATGTGGGCAATGGCTTCGGGAAGCTGCTCGGCGTGACGCAGGTGCGCGAACTCGGTGAACTGGAGACACCGATCGCGCTGACCTGCACGCTGTGCGTCTGGTCGGTCGGAGAGGCACTCGCCGGTGCGATGCTCGTGCGATCGGAGAACAACTCCGTGCGCTCGATCAACCCGGTCGTCGGCGAGACCAATGATGGTGGGCTGAACGCAACGCGCGTGCGACCCGGCATCGGCGATGCCTTGCGCTCGGCGCTGGCGGCGGCGGATACCGGAGCGATAGCCGAGGGCAGCGTTGGTGGGGGGACCGGCACGTCGATGTTCGGCTGGAAGGGTGGAATCGGCACGAGCTCGCGCGCGCTACCGGCGGCGGCCGGTGGCTATCGGGTGGGCGTACTGGTGCAGGGCAACTTCGGAGGCGTGCTTCAGGTGATGGGAGCGCCGGTGGGGCAGGAGCTTGGGCAGTTCGCCTTTCAGCGTCTCGTCGCGCCCTCGGGAAACGGACCGGGAGATGCGCAGGGAGAAAACGGCGATGGCTCGATCATGATCGTGGTGGCCACCGACGCGCCGCTGCTGGATCGCAATCTCGGTCGGGTGGCGGCTCGCGCGATCATGGGATTGGCGCGCACCGGTTCGAGCGCCTCGAACGGATCGGGTGACTACGTGATTGCGTTCTCCACCGCGGAATCGGTGCGCCGGTCGCCTGGCAACGCACCGGTCACCTCCACCGAACTGTCCAATGACGCGATGTCGGCGGTGTTTCAGGCGGTGGTCGAGGCGACAGAGGAGGCGATCTACAACGCGCTGTTCATGGCCAGTACGGAGCGTTCACGGGACGGTGCCGTGGCGGCGATCGAATTGGATCGGGTGCGCGAGGTGCTCGCGCGGTACGGCATTCGTCCGCCGTGATCGGGGTGCGCTGATCGTTCTATCAGGTACGCCGCGCATCGTGCACCGGCGCATCGGGCACCGGCGCATCGTGCACCGGCACGTCGCGCACTGGCGCATCGCGCACCGGCACGTCGCACACCGGCGCATCGTGCACCGGCACGTCGCGCACCGGCGATTGCAGGTCCGAGAGCAGGGCGAGTGCGGTGGCATGTCCACCGGCGCCCGCGCCGTCCAGGGTAAAACTGCCTGCGCTGCGACTGACAATCTCAATACGATTGTTCGCGCCGCGCACCTGACCCCACGGGCCGCTCGTAGCCACCCGCTGCGGACGAATGGAGGCGCGAATGGTGTCGCCCTCACGTTCAACGGTCGCCAGCAATCGTACGGTGCCTCCATGCGATGCGACCCACCGTGCCCAGCGGATGACAGCGCGGTCGAGACCGCGGCGCTCGACGGACAGCGACTGCGGTGAGAGACCGAATGCCAGCCACGCGAGCACGCGCAGTTTGTCCTCGACGTCGCGTCCATCGAGATCACGTGACGGGTCGGCTTCGGCCAATCCATCCGCTTGTGCGCGCGCGAGTGCGTCCTCGAACGACGCGCCGGCGGCGAACGCATCGAGAATCGCATTGGTCGTGCCGTTCAGCACCCCGGTCACACGGACAATGTCAGTGCCCGCGCTACCCGAACGCAGCGTGCGAATGACGGGAATCGCAGCGCCAACCGCGCCTTCGAAGTCGATGGTGGTGTGATGTGCGCGGGCCAGGGCGAGCAGCGCCGGCCCATGCGCGGAGATCAGCGCCTTGTTGGCGGTAATCACACGAATGCCTCGGCGCAGCGCGCACTCCACGAGTGTGCGTGCTGGCTCGACACCACCCAGTGCTTCGATGAGCACGTCCGGCTCATCACGCAACAGCGCCGTCGGATCTGATGTCAGCGCCCGGGGTGATGCGATGCCTCGCGCCACCGCGTCAGATAATCCGCGACGTGCCCGATGCGTGTCTCGTACCAGCACGCCCGTGAGAAATGCCGGACGCCAGCCGGTGCGTGACCGATCGGCGAGCAGCGCGGCGAGCGCATCGCCGACCGTTCCGCAGCCGGCGAGCGCGACACGCAGGGGAATCAACGGTCGCAGCGCGGTTGTGTTCGAGCGTGGTGTTGCCAGAGGCGCTTGGTGCACCTCACGCACCTCACGCACCTCACGCACCTCACGCACGTGCCGCGCGTCACGCTGTTCACGCGCCCGGTCCGCTGCACTGCGCGTCAGCGCCCCGGACAGAATCGCCGAGACCTGTTCCGTCTCGAGCAGGAACGCATCGTGACCATGCAGCGAGGTGAGTTCGACATACTTCGCTCCCACCTCCTGAGTCCACTGCTGCACCGACTCGGCCGGATACAACAGGTCGCCCGGAATGCCGACGCCCGTAATGCGCGGCGCGATACCACCAAGCGCACGCTTCACGCCACCGCGCGCACGACCCACGTCATGCCGATCCATCGCGTCGATCAACGCCACATAACTCGCCGCATCAAAGCGACGCACGAGTTGCTCGCCGTGATGCGTCAGCCACTCGGCGATTTCCGGCGTCCCGTTATCGGTGGTCGTCCGGGCAAATCGCGCTTCGAAACCGGCGGCTGATCGGTAGCTCAGCATGCCCGCCATGCGCGCGAGCGCGAGACCGTCTCGTGCGCCACCGATTTGCACGGCCGTCCGCATTAGCGCGTGCCAGCCGGCGCCCAGCGCCGTTTGCACCGCAGGCGCGGCGAGTATCACGACTTCGCGCACGCGCTTTGGCCGAAGCGCTGCCACCTCGAGTGCGACCATGCCACCGAGCGAGCCGCCAACAATCAGCGCCGGTGCGACCACATCAAAGGCGTCGAGCAGTCGCCATAACTGGGCGGCCTGGTCACGTGTGGAGAGCGATGGAAAGGGCGTACTCGTGCCGGTGCGCGGCCCGGTGCTGCCGGCGCATCCGCCGAGCACGTTCGCACACAGCACCGCGTACCGCGAGGTATCGAGAGCGAGACCCGGTCCCACGATGTTCGACCACCATTCGTGCACGTCGGCGGTACCAGTGAGCGCGTGCGCGACGAGCACCACGTTATCACGTGCCGAGTTGATAGTGCCCGCCAGCGTCCAGCGCTGCTCGACGTTGTGCAGCGTGGTTCCGTCTTCGAGCTGGATCGACGGTGCGGCCAACGTACCGGACTTCACGTTGGGCGCGCGCGTGTCGAGCTCGGAACACGACGGCTCCGCTGACGAGAGCGCGGCTCGACGGGAAGGAATCGCGCGACCGCGCGTGAAGTCGGCGTGGGACGCGAGCACTGAACCTGACATCTGGCACTCTCCGGTGCGAATGACTCGGCGAGTGCGCGGACCGACAGGTTCGGTCCGGAGGCACTCACCATCGCTGATGAGTGCCGCCCAACAGTCTGCACCCGGAGCAATCGGGCCGCCGGGCGCAGACGCGTTTTAGCTCCTTGTTTTGCGTGGCGGCAATAGGCGGCAAATCACCACGGCAGTCGGCGAGCCGACTGCGTTTGCGATCAGTTGTGCATAGCGATACAAAAAGACCCGCTCCGATCGTGTCGGTCGCGGGCCTCAAGGACCACGACTTAGACGGATTTCAGCACTCGCGAGAGCACTCGTGGGCAGCCCGTCAAATCGGGAAATCGCTACCCAGTTTGTAATGTATCGGACGACCGGCCGCAAAAGTCAAGTCCCGTCGACGGCACGGCATGTGTCGCGGGCAATCAGGAGCTCTTCGTCCGTTGGGACCACCCATGCCTCGAGCGTCGAGTTCGCGGTGCTGCACCGGCCCTCGCGTCCATCTTGCAACGCGTCATTCGCAGCGTGGTCGATGGTGAGTCCGGCCCACTGCAATCCATCACAAATACGCGCGCGGATTTCCGGCGCGTTCTCGCCGATGCCGCCAGCGAAGAGAATGGCGTCCGCTCCACCCATCGCCGCGAGGTACGCCCCGATGTATTTGCGCGCACGATAACAGAACATATCGATCGCCAGCTTGGCACGCCGGTCATCATGTTCGCGTGCTTCAGCCAGCAGATCGCGCATGTCGTTGGTGAGGCCGGACACACCAAGCAATCCCGACTGCGAGTTGAGCAGCGCCTCGACCTGCGGGAGCGACAGTCCTTCCTTGCCCGCGATGTAGTCGAGGACTGCCGCATCGATATCTCCGGAGCGCGTGCCCATCACCAGGCCCTCGAGCGGGGTGAATCCCATCGACGTGTCAACGGATTCCCCGCCTACGATCGCGCAGGCCGAGCAGCCGTTCCCCAGATGCAAGGTGATGACGCGCACGTCGGCTTTCGCCTTGCCGCTGAGCTGACGCCAGCGGTAGGCGACCGAGCGATGCGACGTGCCGTGAAATCCATAGCGTCGCACGCGATGGCGACGGTACAACGGATAGGGAATGGCGTAGAGATACACGTGTTCAGCGAGCGTCTGGTGAAACGCCGTGTCGAACACCGCCACCTGCGGTACGCCGTCGCCGAGTGCACGCTGCGCGGCGTGTATCCCCGCGAGGTTGTGCGGATTGTGCAGCGGCGCAAGCTCGATCATGTCTTCAATCGCGCGTGTCACATCAGGGGTAACGCGGACCGATTTCGAGAAACGCTCGCCGCCGTGCACCACACGATGACCGACGGCATGCAGCTCGGCGCGCGACGTGAGCCCCGTGCCACTTTCGGCGGACGTCACCCACGATACGAGCCATTCAACCGCCGCGTGCATATCGCGCAGCGGGGCGGTGCGTCGCGTCAGCGCGCCGTCCGGGCTACGCAACGTGATGACCGACTCGCCGCCAATGCGTTCCATCTGCCCGCGCGCGAGCTTCTCGTCCGTGTTGTCGGCGATGCGCACACGATCGGTGCGCACCACCTGAAACTTGAGGGTGGCGGAGCCCGCATTCAGGACGAGCACGTGCATGCGCTGCGTCCTGGGTTGAACTAGACCAGCGGCTTGTAGACCGCCATGTACACCGCGACACCGGCGAGCAACGGCAGCAGGACGAAGAACGGACGCGCCAACGCAGGCTTGCGATACGGGATGAGCACCACCACGCTCAGCACGGCCCAGATCGCGATCTTGATCCACAGCCACGGCGGAAATCCGGCGCCCTGCTGCATGCCGATACGGGCGAGCATGCCAAAGCCACCGACGAGCACCAGCAGCGCTCCGATGCCATGACCGATGGAGACCAGCTTACGCGTCGCGCTCTCCGCTTTGCTCCCACCGTTCGCCGCGTGAATCGCAACACCACCAATCGCCACGAACATGAGGGCGATGCCAAGGATATGCAGGATTTCGTAAAAATTTCGAGAAAACATGGGGTCAGGTTTCGGGGGAAATCGCAGTGAGAGCGGGCAGCCTAGCCAACGTCTTCCCGATCAGGGTCACTGTCAGCGGGTCCGCGCCACGGCGCCGCATCGCCGCGGTCAACGGCGGCGAGTTCAGCCAGCAACGCGCCGTCGGCCGAGCGCAACATCGGCGGGGGACCACAGAGGCCAGCGGCCAACGCACTGTCGGGCGACAACCGACGGAAGCACGCCAGCGCGCGGCTGAGCGCCTCTTGCGCCGTGTCGCCAACAGTGGAGAGATGTCCCATTTTGCGACCGGGACGCGCTTCGCCCTTGCCGTACAAATGCAGTCGGCTGGCTGACACGCCCAGCGCAAACTCCATGTCAGGCGGGGTCGCATGCAGCCACACATCCCCGAGCAAGTTCACCATTGCGCCCGGCGCAATCACCTTGACATCGCCAAGCGGCAGGTTGCAGACCGCGCGCACGAGTTGTTCAAACTGACTCGTCGCACAGGCGCGCTCGCTATGGTGATACGTATTGTGCGGACGCGGTGCCAGTTCGTTCACCAGCAAGCGACCATCGGTGGTGAGAAAGAACTCGACGGCGAGCAATCCCACCATACCAAGCGCTGTGGCAATTGCCGCAGCGAGTTGTTCAGCAGCACTGACCACACTGCCCGGCAACTCAGCCGGGATCACACTCCAGGTGAGAATGCCGTTGGTGTGATGATTTCGCGACGGCGCATACACCACGTGCTCGCCGCTCACACGTCGCGCGACCAGCGCCGAGAGTTCCACCGCGATATCGATGCGCTGCTCAACGAGACAGGTGCGCGCACCAAGGGATTCCCATGCGTCCGTCGCACCCGACGCATCGGCGAGTCGGGCCTGGCCGCGTCCATCGTACCCACCGTGCACCGCCTTGGCGATGGACGGTCCAAGTTCCGTGACCGCCGCGCCGAGTGAAGCGGCGCTGTCTGCCGCGCGGAATGCGCCGACCGGGAAACCATGGTCAGCCAACCACGATTTTTGCCGGAGTCGATCTTGAATGATGTACACTGCGTCGGCGCCCGGATGCACGGCTGCGAACTCGGCGGCGGCATCGAGTGACGCGCGCGAGATTTGCTCGATCTCGAGTGTCACCACATCACACGAGCGCGCGAGTTCAGCGGCGGCATTCGCGTCCGTGAACGGCGCGGTGATCGTGCGCGAGGCGATGGCACGCGCGGCGCAATTGGGATCGGGGTCGAGCACATGCACGTCGTACCCCATGTGCCGTGCCGCCATACCGGTCAGGCGGCCAAGCTGCCCGCCGCCGAGTATGCCGATCGTGGCGCCGGGGAGGATCACGCGCGAGCCTTCGGTGACCGGACTCATGCGGTGTGCAGTGCGCCGGGCGCCGGCAGCGGACGCGCGAGTGCTTCTTCGGCCTTGGCGGCGCGACGCGCTTCAAGGCGCGTCAGCAGCGCGGGATCGTGGTTGGCGAGCACCTGCGCCGCGAGCAGGGCCGCGTTGGCGGCACCGGGCTTGCCGATGGCCAGTGTGCCCACCGGAACACCCGCGGGCATCTGCACAATCGCCAGGAGCGCGTCCATTCCCTGCAAGGCCGTGGCGGGAACGGGCACGCCAAAGACGGGCACCGTGGTCTTGGCGGCCAGCATCCCGGGCAAGTGCGCCGCGCCACCGGCGCCGGCGATGATCACGAGCAGTCCGCGCGCTCGCGCCGTTTCGGCGTATTCGAACAGCCAATCGGGGGTGCGATGCGCGGAGACCACGCGCGCCTCGTAGGGAATGCCCAGCTCATGCAGAATTTCGCACGCGGGGGCCATCATGTCGTAGTCGCTGGCGCTGCCCATCACGACCCCGACGAGCGGCGTGGGCACGGAAGCGTCGGATGGTGCAGACATCGCGGCGGACACGGCATTCCCCGAGGGTGAGATGAGTTGTGAAGGTAAACGGCTCCCTGAACATAGTCCGGGTGCACTCGGGCATCCACCGGTGACTCTCCCGCGTTCGGCACGTCTCGGCATCGGACGGGTCGCAAATGCCTCGCGGCGCTGGCGCCGCGACACCCCATCGGGGCAGCTTACCTGCATGACTGTCATGCTTCGACGTATCATCCGGCTCATTGGTGTTCCACTCGACCTTGGTGCATCGCGCCGAGGGGTTGATATGGGGCCGTCTGCGCTGCGAATCGCCAATCTCGCCGCCGCGCTTGAGCGACTCGGCTGCACGGTGGACGACGCGGGCAATGTCCCCGTGCCCCAGCGGGAATCGGTGCAGCGCGCCATGGGCGGCGAAACGGAGATGGAAGCGATCACCGTGGTATGCCGCGATCTGGCGCGGCGAACCGCCGACACCATTCGGGCCGGCGAGTTTCCGGTGGTCATCGGCGGCGATCACAGTCTGAGTGCCGGTTCGGTGGCCGGTGCCGCGACGGCGCTGGCCGAACGCGGCGAGAAACTCGGCGTGATCTGGCTCGACGCGCACGGCGACATCAACACGCCGGAGACGAGCGTCTCCGGCAACGTGCATGGCATGCCAGTCGCACATCTGCTCGGCCACGGAGATCGCGCGCTTGCGGCGATCGCGCAGCCGTCGCCGGCGCTTCTGCCAGAACACATTGTGTACGTTGGGCTGCGCGATGTTGAGCCGGCGGAGAGCGCGTTCATTCGTGAACTTGGCATTCGCGCGTATACCATGCGTGACGTCGACGAACGCGGATTGACCACGGTGCTTCGTGAAGCGATAGCGTGCGTGAGTAACGGAACCGGCGGGCTGTATTTGTCGTGCGACGCCGATTGGATTGATCCCAGTGAAGCGCCCGGTGTGGGCACGCCGGTGCCCGGTGGCGCGACGTATCGCGAAGCCCATTTGGCCATGGAACTGCTGGCCGATACCGGACGCCTCGTGGGTATGGATCTCGTGGAGATCAATCCGGTGCTCGACCGCGCCAATCGCACGGCCGAACTGGCCGTGGAACTCATCGCGAGCGCGTTGGGCAAACGCACGTTGTAAGGCGCGGCGCGAAAGGTTCGCATACGCAGTCCGGCGCCAGCGCGCGAGACATGCGCGCTACAAATGCGCGCTACAAATGCGCGCTACAAATGCGCGTTACAAATGCGCGCTGACGTTCTGCGTTGGAGGCGACGTTTACGGGGTGCCGGGCGCGACCAGCGCACGATCGCTGCCACTCCACTGCTGGAACGAGCCGTCGAACATCTGTGCGTCGTAGCCGAGCTGGCGCGCGACGAACCACAGCAGCGTGGCCTGCTGTCCGATGTGGCAGTACGTGATCACCTTGTCGCCAGGCTTGACACCCGCACCTTCGAACAAGGCGCGAAGTTCGCCGGTGCTCTTGAAGAGTCCACCCTCGGCCACAGTCGACAACGGAATGTTCACCGCCGTGGGAATGTGTCCGGGACGGGGATAGCCGCCGCCGTTGCCCTCGTAAAACTGCGGCAGGCGCGCGTCGATGACTTTGGTGCCGGCACTCGTGATCGCCGCATCCACATCGGTGATCACCGCAATGATCGACGAATCGCGGCGCACGGTGAGTGGCTTCGTGCTCGCGGTGATCGGCAACGCCGGACCAGTTTCCACGGGTTTGCCGGCGGCCTTCCAGGCGATGAGGCCACCATCGAGCAATGACGTGCGGTGGGCGAGTCCCATGTACGCGAGCGTGAGATACACTCGCGTGCTCGATTGCAACGTGTCGTTGGCCGGCACGATGATGATGCGACTGTCGTCGTTGATCCCGACGGAACGCGCCCACTTTTCGAGCGATGGCGAGTCCGGCAGTTCGAGAGTGAGCGTGCCCGGCGCGCGAGGCGTTGAAATCTCGTTCAGCGCGACCGGGCGCGCGCCCGCGACGTGTGCCATTTCGTACTGCGCCGCCGTTCCCACCTGCAGAATGACGACGTCGCGCCGAGTGCGCAGTGTCTCCAGGTCGCTCGTTCGAATGAGCATCGATTCACTGGCGCGCCGGGACGCGACATTGGCGTCGCGCTCAGCCGGTTGCGCGCGCAGCGTCGAGGCAGTGGTACCCGATACGAGGATGGCCACAGCGCCGCAGAGCGCGAGTGAGGTACGGCGAATTCCTGTCATGATGCAAGCCTCGCGTTGCGCGGTCGATCGGAGTGTGATGGTGACGTCGTATGCTGCGTCTATCGTGCCGACGTGTCGGGCGGGATGATCACGGGTGGCGGCGAATCGGAACCCATGCGACTGATCGAGTCGGCGAGGCTATCCGGCCCCGCTACTGAGGGCGCGGGAGCTGACGGCACCGCCGCACGCTTACTCCTGCGTTCAGGCGCGGGAAGGGTTCCCGCGTCCGGCGCCGCCTCACTCTCCACCAGCTTTCTGGACGTGCCGATCAGTCCGGTCACGTTGGAAACCACGGAGTCGAGGAGCGCCCGGGCCTCCGCCGTTCGTCCGGTTGACACGACGTACGCCCACCCCGCGAGCGCGAACGCAAAGACCCAGGGGAAGATGCGCCGGCGACGGTGCAGCATGGGCATGGCGTCGTCGGCGCTCGGCGGCACCGGCGCCGTGAACGGGGAGTTGGTGGTGTAGGTGGCCTGCGGCGTGGGGTGCGTGCCGTACGGGCCCGGTGGGTGCGTTGGCGAGCCGTAGGGCGCACGCGCCGTGCCAACGTCTGTTCCGCCGGACGTTCGACCGCGCACCGTGGCAGCCGGCACGGCGGACGGGTTTGAGATGGCGCCCGCGCTGTGTGGCGTGCGCGAGGCGACGCTCACGACGCGTTGATCGAGCGCCTTGCGGTAGAGCGCCGTGGTCTCCGAGGGCGTCATACTGCTGATCGCGCCGGCCAGTTCCTCGGCGAATACGCCGATGGAGTCGTATCGCTCCGCGGGGTCAGGGGCGAGCGCCCGATCGAAGACCGTTTGCAGCGCCACCGGCCACGGCATATCATCGCGGACTTCCGCGAGCGTGCGCGGTCGACTCGTGAGGCGCAGGATCAGGTTCTGCTTGGACGCCGTCGCCGGGAACGCGTCTTTGCCGGTGAGGCACTGAAAGGCCACCAATGCCAGCGCATACATGTCGGATCGTGCGTCGAGCTCCTCACCGGCGATTTGCTCCGGACTCATGAACTCCGGCGTGCCGATCACCAGTCCGGTGCGCGTCACGCGCTTCTCGTTACTCGTCATCGCGCGCGCGATCCCGAAGTCCACCAACTTCACCAGATAGGTGCCGTCGGGGTTTTTGGCCAGCATGATGTTGTCCGGCTTGACGTCGCGATGCAGAACATGACGCAAATGCGCGGCCTCGAGGGCCGCCGCCGACTGCGATATGATATCCGCGGCGATGTCCGGGTGAATCGCGCCCTCTCGCTGCAGGAGTGCGGCCAGCGACTCGCCGGGAATAAACTCCATGGCCAGGTACACGCGCCCGTCATGCTCACCAAAATCGTAGATCTGTGCAACGTTGGGATGGCTGAGTTGACTCGCGTTCTCCGCTTCCCGCTGAAAACGCTGCGCGGCCTCCGGATCGCCTGACAGATTCGCGCGCAACACCTTGATCGCGCACTGCCGCTTCATGAGAATGTGTTCGGCCTTGTACACTTGGCCCATGCCACCGGCGCCAATCCGTGACGTGATGCGATAGCGGTCGGCGAGGATGATACCGACGAGTGAGCTCGCGCTCTCCGACTCGGCGCGAGCAGGCGACAAACGCGATCCGTCCTTTGGACAGAACGCAATGTCGTTGTCGAACTGGTCCCCGCAGCGCGGGCAAGTATTCACAGCGGACGGGTGGGAGTCGGGCAGGGCGGCGTCGGAGCACCGACCAGCGATGCGTACACTTGACGCACCCGTGCAAGCTAGAGGGATGGCGGATCGCGTCAACCTGTGCGGTGCCGCACGCCGAGGGCGCGCGGGCCGGAATGACAAACGGGACGCTCGCCGTCGCGAACGCCCCGCACAGTCCTGATTGCCGGCTGACCGAACAATTGCTACGCAACAAAGCTCCCGAGGACGGACTCGAACCGCCGACCCGGTGATTAACAGTCACCTGCTCTACCAGCTGAGCTACTCGGGAATATCCCGAATAGTCATCAACCGGCGTGCGAACGTCAAGCGTTGCGCCGCGATGTGGCCTTGCGCACGCCCGACAGACGCGCCGGACCGGCGGCCGCGGGAACGCCACCGGGCGGCAGCACGGACTGCAGCCACTGTCCGGTGTGCGACGCCGGATGTGCCGCCACCTCCTCCGGTCGCCCCATCACCACCAGCGTGCCGCCGCCAGAGCCGCCCTCCGGACCCATGTCGATGATCCA
>JBBRFQ010000114.1:0-11557 GCA_038224035.1 Gemmatimonadales bacterium | reverse complement strand
CTCGTGGCGATGGAACGACGCCGACAGATTGAAGATCGCCTGGCCGTGTTGAATGGCCGTGACTCGCCGCGTGGCAAAGCTTGTCCCGTCGCGCAGCCGGTCCACGAAGTACACGATGGGCGCGCTCAGATCGCCCGGCAGAATGAAGTAACCGTGCACCGAATGCGCCTCGCGCGCTTCGTCGACCGTACGGCGCGCCGCAACGAGCGCCTGCGCAAACACCTGGCCACCAAACACGCGCGTGGATCCGATATCACGGTTGAGGCCGCGATAAATATTGACCTCCAGCGGTTCGAGGTCGAGCAGCGTGAGCAAGTCATCCAGGGGCGTCGTCATTCACTGCCTCGGAGCGTGTGGACAGGAGCCGGTATGCAACACATCGCACGTGTGATAAGATAGCGCATGCGCGCTGTGCTCTTCGACTCCTTCGGCGGTCCGCTTCGCTGCGAGACCCTGCCCGACCCGACGCCGTCTCCACACGGCGCCGTGATTCGCGTCCACGCCACGGGACTGTGCCGCAGCGATTGGCACGGCTGGCAGGGTCACGATGCAGACATTCAGCGCTTTCCGCATGTGCCCGGGCACGAGCTGGCCGGCGTGATAGCAGCCGTTGGACGTGACGTGACCGCGTGGCAGCTTGGCGATCGGATCACCGTGCCCTTTGTGTGCGCGTGTGGTACGTGTGCACCATGTGCGCGCGGTGACGGACAGGTGTGCGACGCGCAAACACAGCCCGGCTTTACACACTGGGGCTCGTACGCTGAGTACGTCGCGATACATCACGCCGATGTGAATCTCGTCGCGCTCCCGGATGACATGCCGTTCGATGCCGCGGCCGGACTGGGATGTCGCTTTGCGACCTCGTTTCGCGCCGTGGTGGATCAGGGACGCGTTCGCCCGGGCGAATGGGTGGCGGTGTTTGGCTGCGGCGGCGTCGGGCTCTCGGCGATCATGATCGCGCGCGCGCTCGGCGCGCGTCCGATCGCCGTTGACGTGTCTGATGAGGCGCTCACACTGGCGCGCGCGGCCGGTGCCGAACTCACGCTCAACGCACGCGAACATGAGGAGGTCGCGGACGTTATTCGTGAACACACGCACGGTGGCGCGGACAGCGCGTACGATGCGCTCGGCTCAGCCGCTACGGCGCGCAACGCATTGCTCTCACTCCGCAAGAACGGACGACACGTCCAGATCGGACTGCTGGCCGGCGCGGACAGCGATCCGCGGCTGCCGCTGCACCTGCTCATTGGCCGCGAGCTTGCGATTGTCGGGAGCCACGGCATGGCCGCGCACGCCTACCCGCGAATGCTCCGCATGGTGCAGGACCGATTGATTGATCCGGCGCAATTGATCACGCGGCGGATATCGCTTGAAGAGGCGCCGCACGCGCTCGCGACGATGGTGACCGAGCCGCGCGCCGGTGTGACCATCATTTCCCCGTGATCCGGAACAGATCGTCTGCGGCCTGCAATACTTTCCCGCGCAGTCGCGGCGGCAGATCGGGCCGCTCGGCCAGAAACTCCCGCACAATCTGCGCCGCGTCGACCGAACGATGTCCGTCGAGCGTGGCATTGAGCCAGCGTAGCGGAAAGAAGATGTCGCCTGTGCGCTGAATCTCTTCGACCAACTCCAGACTGGCGCGCACGGTGGGCAGCGAGTACTCGGCGCGCAGTGGATGATGCATGGCGCTCATCGCGTCGAGCACCCACGACTCGCGTCGTCTGTTCTCCACGTTCGCGAAGGCGCGGAACACGGAGTCCCGCACGCCAAGATCCGCGCTGAACGCGGGACGCACGAAGCGAAAGCGCGCCAGGCGATCCGGGTTGGTGATGCGCGACTCCTGCTCCGTGAGAATCGCTTCAGCGTTTGGCACGCCGCGCAGCGCGAGCGCCTCGGCGAGCCCGATGTACTGCTGCTCGACCAACGGCAAGCCGCGTGGCGTTTCCTGTTGGCGCCAGATGCGCTCAAGACGGGCCACACCATCCGGAGACAGCGTGACACCAACGATGGCACTGAAATACGCGCCTTTTCGCCCGGGTGTCGGCGCGGCGTCGAGCGCGCGCCACAGGGCGGCCTCGACCGCAGGCGCAACCGCCGTACGCGAGGAATCGGGAAGGAATCGCCAGTAGGCACCGCGTAAAAGGCCGAGCACCTGTTGCGCGACCAACTCGTCCCGCTCACGATCGAGCGCCACCACGGTGGCGTTCACGAACGTGTTTGCGTCCAGCGAATCTTCCAGCACGTCTTCCCAGAGTGTTTGCCAGGCCACGGCGCGGTGCAGTGGATTTTCGAGCGTGTGTACGCGCGCGAGCAGGCGATCGCGGCTCGCCGCATCAAACACGAATCGGCCGTAGCCTACGCCATCGGCACCGGCGAACAGGAACGCCGGTGTCGATGGTAATGTCATCGGTACGAACGCTTGCGCATCCCGCAGGAGCACACGCTGCTCGATCACGGAATCACCAACACCGATCGCCACAACCACCGGCTGGTTCCACAGCAATCCGCGATTGGCAACGTCATCGCGCTGCGTGACCACGAGCCCCGAATCGGTCCACGCCGCGGCCACCCTCGGCCGGCCCGTCTGATTCACCCAGACATCGCTCCACGTCGACAGGTCTTCGGTCGTGAGCGAATCGAGAATCCCGATGAGATCTGGCCACGTCGCGTTCGCGTAGCGGAAGCGGTCCAGATAGACGCGCAGCCCGTCGCGCAGCGCGGTTTCGCCGATGAGCGCTTCGAGTTGCTGCATCACCACCGGCGCTTTCTGGTAGATGATCGCGCCGTACAGCGAACCGGCGTCGCGCAGGTTTTCCAGCGGTTGACGAATCGGATTGGCGCCCGCGGTCCGGTCCACACTGTACGCGGTAGGATGATGCGCCTGAAAAAACCGCAGATTCAGATTGAGATCAGGGAACGAGGGGCCCGCAATCTTCGCTGCCATGAAGTTGGCAAACACCTCTTTCATCCACACGTCATTGAACCAGCGCATGGTGACCAGATCGCCGAACCACATGTGCGCGGTTTCGTGCGCGATCAGGCTGGCACGACCGAGCTCCTGCGTGCGCGAAGCCGTGGGATCAAGGAACAGTGACTCTGCCCGATACCAGATCGCGCCCGGATGCTCCATGCCGCCAAACTGAAACGCGGGTACCGCCAGAAATGCGAACTCGTCAAACGGATACTCGATCTCCGTGTACGCTTCGAGCCATTCGAGGGCGGTCGCGTGCAGATCAAAAATCGCCTCGCGATTGCGCTGCAGCTTTTGCGGGTCCGTCTCGCGGTGATACATCGTGAACGTACGTCCGTTGCGTACGGCCGACTCGACTTCGAGCGCGCCGGCCGCGAAGGTGAACAGGTACGTGCTCAGCGGTTTGGTTTCGGCGAAGCGCACGCTGTCGCGGCCCATCCCCGCACTCGCACGCGATATCTGCGCCCCATTCGAAAGGGCCTTCCACGCCGACGGAATGATCAACGTCAGCGTGAACCGCGCTTTGAGATCCGGCTGCTCGAACACGGGCATCGCCGTGGATGCCCGATCCGGCACAAAGAGTGCATACAGCAGGTCATCCTGTCGATTGAGCGCGGCGTCAGTGCTGCGAAAGCGCACCGTCACCGTGTGTTCACCGGCCGTGAGCGTGTTGGTCGGAATCACAATGTGATCCTGGCTGACACTGAAGGACACCGAATCCCCGTCGAGCAGCACACCGAGCACATGACCGAACGGAGCGCGAAAGTCGAGCACGAGTTGCTCGTCATCGTCGCGTACCGCGAATCGTACATCAATCACGCCGAACACCGCCGAGTCGCGCGCGGCTGGGATATCGAGGCGAACGTCGTAGCTGACATTGGAGAGTGTCGCCGCCCGATGCGCTGCCATCTCGAGCGCGACTCCGGGTTCGGGTCTCTCGAACACCTTGGAGCGCTCTACCGAGCACGCGGCCAGCGAGAGCAAAGCGAGCAGTCCGGCGGATAAACGAAGCATGCGTCAGTGGGCACGGGTGGATGGCGAGTCGCCGGAAAGCTACGACGATCGCACGCCGCAGGCCTGGTTAGCGGTGTCGTTGAAAGCGCGGTGGCAGCATCTTTCCACCCGATGATTACCTCCAGCTGGCTGGTGCGACTGGCCATTCGCGTATTGGGTGTCGTGCCGGCCGCGCCGGTACGATTGCTCGCACGCGGTTGTGGTGTGCTGGCGGGGTCATGGCCGAGCGTGCGACGCGACGCGGTGATGGAGAATCTCCGCTGGCTGGCGCCGCATCTCTCCGATGCGGAGCGTCGGCGTGCAACCCGTCGCACCTTCGCCAACATGCTCGACGCAGCCGTTGATCTCTGGCGCCTCCCCTCGCTCCGACCTGACGGGTTCACATCGCTGGTGGCAATCGAAGGACGCGAACATCTGGACGCCGCGTTGGCCGTCGGTCGTGGTGTCATCGCCGTCACCGCGCACCTCGGACCCTACGAACTCGGCGGCGCCTGGCTCGCACATGTCGGCTATCCGTGTCATGCGATGATGGAAGTGCTCGACCCTGAGACAAATGCCGCACTCGCACTGTACCGGCAAGCGACCGGTATGCAGCTGGTGCCGCGTTCGGCCGGCATGCGCCCCCTGCTCCGCTTGTTGCGGGATCGACAGATTGTGATTCTGGTCGCCGATCGCGTGGTGGGCGACGGCACGGAGGGACTGGTGGTCCGGTTTGGCGCCGGTACGCGTGCCATCCCAACGGGACCGGCGGCGCTCGCCCTCGCAACGGGCGCTCCGATTGTGGTCGGGGTAATTTCCCACGCAGCACGAGGCCGAGCGCGCTACCTTGTCCAGCTTCAGGAAGCCATTGTCCCTGCGGACAGTGGCGATGCCAAAGCGGACCGCGATACCATCACGCGGGCCATCGGCAGCGCGCTGTCGACCGCCGTACAGTCAACCCCGGATCAATGGTTCGTCTTTCAGCCCGACTGGATAACGCGTGACGGTACCACCGGACGCTGACTCGTTGGTGGCCGTCGGACCGTCGTCTCCAACGCGCCGTCGTTCACCGGCGTCGAATCCCGAGCCCGCTCCATCGATCGCGACCGTGCTGCGATCACCACGCTTCGGCTTCCTCGTGGTCGGGCAAACGGTGTCGCAGCTCGGCGACAAACTGCACCACATGGCGCTGATCGCATTGGTAGGCGCCGCCGCGGCAAGCAACACAGGTGGGCTCGAGCTCGCCAAACTGTCCGTCGTCTTCACCGCCCCTGTCATCCTCTTCGGACCGCTGGCCGGCGCGCTCGTGGATCGCTGGAATAAGCGAACCACCATGATCGTGTGCGACGCCCTGCGCGCACTGTTGGCGCTCATCATTCCCGCGCTGTTCGTGGCCACTGAGCGGCTTTGGACCGTCTATGTCGCGGCGTTTCTCGTGTTTCTGCTCGGCGTGTTCTTCAACTCCGCCAAGATGGCGCTCATTCCGGAGTTGGTCCCGCGCTCGCATCTTTTCTCCGCGAATGCCGCACTCTCCTTTATCGGACGCTTCGCAACCGTGCTCGGCGTTGTCGGGGGCGGCGTGATCATTGGACTGGCCGTCTGGCGCCGCATCGGATGGTCCGACTATGAAGCGGGCTTCTACCTCGATGGCGGCTCGTATCTGATCTCCGTACTCACGTTGCTCGCGATCAGCATCACCAGCCGCGACCACGCCGTTACCAAGGCTGAGTCCGCCGTCGTGTCACCTCGCGACACACCCCGTCGCACGCTTCGCTCGCTCGCACATGACGTTGCCGAGACCCTGCGCGCCGTGCAACACAACCGGGCCATGCGCTTCGTCTTCGGCTCGCTCATCTCTCTGGCCCTCTTTGCGAGTACCGTCTATGTGGCCATGACCTACTCCGTACAGACCGTGATGGGGCTCGGCACGAAGGGAGTCGGGTATCTAGGAGGAATACTTGGGGCGGGCATGATCCTCGGGTCACTCTTGGTGGGCACCATCGGCCGTCGGTGGAACAAGCAACAGGCGATTTTGCTCGGCAACACCCTGATCGGCTTGTTGATGATCCTCGGAGGTGTATTCTTTTCCTTTATGGTGTTTGTGCCCGTCGCGTTTCTCGGAGGGGCGCTGCTGGCGCCGGTCATGGTATCGCAGGACACGTTGTTGCATGAGAGTGCGCCAGCTCATGCACGAGCGCTCATCTTCTCGACCAAGGACCTGATCGTGGCCAGCGTATTCATGATCTCCGCGCTGGCCGTTGGCGGACTCATCTTTATGCTGGGATCAGTGGGAATCGCCGAGCCCTATCGCTTTGCGCTCGGTGGTGTAGGTGTGGTGATCGTGCTGGCGGGAATCTCTGGCCAGGTCGCACTTCAAACGTCTCACGAACACGAGCCGATCGACTGACACAACACAGCGCTCGTTTCGTACAGTCAGGAACGATTTGCGCCCGACGCAGGGCTTTCCCTCACCCACGACCCTCCCCCGCATGCGGATCATCCAGGTCTCGCCATACAGTTGGGACGCGCTCGGCGGTGTGCAAATACACATCCGGCAGCTCACCAAACATCTGCAGAAACGTGGGCATGAGGTCCTCGTGCTCGCACCGGGCGATACGCCCGGACGGCAGGAAGACGCGTGCATCGTTGGCCGAACATTCAACGTTCACACGAACGGATCGGTGGCGCGGCTGGCGTTCGCACCGAGCACGATGAAGGCGTTGGAAGGCGCGATGCATGATTTTACGCCCGATGTTGTGCACGTGCACGAACCGTTTGCGCTCAGCGTTGGACTCAAGGCCGTGTGGTCGTCGCCGGCACCCGTCGTGGCCACGTTTCATTCGTATTTCGCGCGCGAAACGCTGCAGGGTCGACTGTACTCCGCGGCGGCGCCGCTGCTGCGCCCCACCTGGCGAATGTTGGCCCGGCGACTCGCCGTCAGTCAGGCGGCCCGCCACTCCGCCAAGGGGCGGCTCGGCAAGGGCAACGTGACCATCGTGCCGAACGGTGTCGACATCGAGCGATTCGCGCTGGCTTCGCCGGCGACGAACTTGCCGCCCGGGCGAAAGCTGCTGTTCGTCGGTCGTCTCGAGCCGCGTAAAGGACTGCCGTTTGCGATCGAGGCGTTTGCGCAGCTCGCAGCGCGCTATCCAGATCTGCAGCTGCTGGTTGTCGGAGACGGACCCCAGCGCGATGCAACCACGGTGCTGCCCACATCGCTACGTACGCGTGTACACATGCTCGGCAACGTGTCTGACGCCGCGCTTCCCACGTATCACCGGGCAGCTGACATCTTCGTGGCGCCCGCAACGGGTGGCGAATCGTTTGGCATCGTGTTGGTCGAGGCGATGGCCGCCGGATTACCGATCGTGGCCAGCAACATTGTGGGCTATCGCGAGGTCGCACGCGGTGGTCGTGAGTCGCTGCTCGTGAAGCCGTCCGACGCGACCGCCCTGGCCACCGGAATTGCGCAGCTGCTCGATCAGCCGGAGGAGTGCGCCCGTCTCGGTGCGAATGGCGCCAATCGCGCGCTCGACTTCGCGTGGGAGCACATCATCGACGAGCTGGAAACGGTGTATGAAGAGCTCGCCGGTGTTGGCGCGGGAGCACACGCGCTGGCGACGGCGTAGCTGAGATCTTCGCGCCGCTCGGGCGCCGTACGCTGCAGGCCGAATCGCGTCCGCGCTAACGCACGTTCGCAGCGTGCAGTAAGTCCCGGAGTCGCCGCGCCATCGCGTCCCAGGTCCATTCGCGATGCACCCACTCAGCGCCGGCCCGTCCCATCGCGTTGGCGCGCATCGGGTCGAGTAGCAATGTCGCGAGTGTATCGGCAATCGCCGACGGCGACTCCGGATGCACCACAAATCCGGTTTCGCCATCCCGCACGGCTTCGGGCGCGCCACCGGAGGCACCCGCAATCACCGGCCGCCGCACCGCCGCCGCCTGCAGGAATACGGCGCCGAGCGCCTCGATGTCCAGTCCGCCGAGCCGCGATCGGCACGGCATCGCGAATACGTCTCCGGCGCGGAAGTATTGCGGGAGCTGCGTGTACGGGACCGCACCGGTAAAGACCACGCGGTCGTCCACCTGCTCCTGCTTCGCCAACGCCCGCAGGGCCGCGTCATACGGTCCGCTGCCCACAACAAGCAGCTTCACGCGAGGCACCGCGAGTGCGAGCTTTGGCAGTGCGCGAATGAGCGTGTCCTGTCCCTTTCGCGCCACGAGACGTGACACGCAGCACACAACAGGCGCATCACCGAGGCCGTGTCGGGCGCGAACTTTGTCATCATTGACATCGACGTGAAAGGCTGCGGCGTCGATTCCCGACGGCAGCAGCGCCATGCGTCCATTCCAACCGAACGCCGGCTCGAGCTTCTGCCGAGCCCAGTCACTCACCGCGGTCAACACCGAGGCACTGCCGCCAATGTGCCGCAGCAGTCCGGGCACGCGTGCTCCAGTGAGCTCCAGGCCGTGCGAAAAGCCGCCGTACGGGATATCGAGCTTACGCCGAACCGCGGGGCCCATGTGCCCCAGCGGCCACAGCGCGCCGAACAGGACAATGTCCGGACGACGCGAGCGCAACACCGCGTGCAACTCGCGGCGCACCCACGGGGTTGGAAGCATCATCTCGGTTGGCAGTCGAATGACTTCCTGCGGAAACGTGCGATCGAACTCGGTGGCGCCTTTGTACGTTGAGGAGAAGACCGTGACGTCTCCCGAAGGAAAGCGGCGTACAAGTTGCGCGACATAGTCATTGATCCCGCCAATACGCGGCGGAAAATCGTTTGTCACAACAAACGTGTGCATAGCGTGGGTGAGGAGCGTCCGAGCCATCGCGAGACTGACACGAACATATCATACACGGGCGCGGAACGCCGTTGTCAGCGGCGTGAACGCTCCCCTTTTGTCTCGCTTTCCCGTGCTTCTGCGTCTTACCGATCGTGGTTTGTGGTGCGAACCGGCCGATGTGTACATCGACCCGTGGGCTCCGGTTGCCCGGGCGGTGATCACGCACGCGCACGCGGACCATCTTCGCTGGGGTCACGGGCACTATCTCGTCTCCGACTCCGGAATGGGTGTCTCGTGTCAGCGACTCGGATCGTACGCCTCACGCGTTGAATCGGTGCCGTACGGCCGCGTCACTACGGTCAATGGCGTACACTTCTCGCTGCATCCGGCCGGCCACATTCTTGGGTCGGCGCAGATTCGCGTGGAGTATCGTGGTGAAGTGTGGGTGGTATCGGGAGACTACAAGACCGACGCGGACAGCACGTGCGCGCCGTGGGAGCCTGTACGCTGCCACACGTTCATTACCGAATGCACGTTTGGATTGCCCATTTATCGGTGGCCCTCGCAGCAACAGGTCTTCGCGGAGATCAATGCGTGGTGGCGTGAGAACGCGGACGCAGGGCGTGCGTCGATGCTCTATGGCTACGCGCTCGGGAAGGCGCAGCGACTGCTCTCGGGACTCGACCAATCCATCGGCCCGATCCTCACGCACGGCGCCGTCGAAACCATGACGGCGCTGTATCGCCACGCGGGCGTGCGCATGCCGCACACCACCTACGCGACGGTAGATCAGCGCGATCCGGCGTGGTCGCGCGCGATCGTGGTCGCGCCGCCGAGTGCCGACGGCAGTACGTGGGTCCGTCGATTCGGCAAATCAGCGGCCGCGTTCGCGAGCGGTTGGATGCAGGTGCGTGGAGCGCGGCGGCGGCGCGGAGTGGATCGCGGTTTCACGCTGTCCGATCATGTGGACTGGCCGCAGTTGCAGTCGGCGATTGCCGCGACGGGTGCGGAGCGCGTCTGGGCGACGCATGGCTTTACGGGGCCGGTGGTACGCTGGTTGCGCGAGCAGGGGTACGACGCGGACGCCGTGGAAACACGGTTCGAAGGAGAGCGTGACGATACGGCGGTCGACGAGACATCGACTGATTTTTCGGGTGCAGGCGCTTCCCCGAATGACACGTCCAATGCCGATGCGCCGTTGCCGACCGCCGCGGACCCTGGCGTATGAACCGCTTCGCCGCACTCTACGACGCGATCGATGCGTCCACCGGCACGCAAAGCAAGGTCGCCGCGCTCTCGGCGTACTTCAGCAGCGCGCCGCCGGCCGATGCCGCGTGGGCCGTAGCATTTCTCACCGGGCGCCGTCCCAAGCGCCTGGTGCGGGCGCCCGATTTGCGTGCGTGGGCGGCGCAGGCCGCGAACATTCCCGACTGGCTGTTTGAAGAATCGTACGCGCAAGCGGGTGATCTTGCGGAAACGATCACCCTGCTGGTTCCGCACGAAGACGCGTCGGATAGTGCGTCATTGGCCGAGTGGGTGGAGCAGCGCATTCTGCCGTTGAAGTCGCTTGAGCCGGAAGCGCAACGCATGGAGTTGCTCGCGGCGTGGCGTGCGCTGAGTGGAACCGCGCGTTTTGTGTACAACAAGCTGCTCACGGGCTCGTTTCGTGTGGGTGTCTCTGACGGATTGGTGGTCCGCGCGCTGTCCGCAAGCAGTGGTGTGGATGCCGATGTGCTCGCGCATCGACTGATGGGCCAGTGGGAGCCGAGCGGTGCGTGGTTCTCGTCGTTGATCAGCGAGACCACGAGTGACGCGGACTGGAGTCGCCCGTATCCGTTTTTTCTGGCATACGCACTCCAGGCCGGTGTGCAAACATTGGGCGAGCGTGATGCGTGGTTGGTGGAATGGAAGTGGGACGGCATTCGAGCGCAGGTGATCAAGCGGCGAGGCCGCACGTTTCTGTGGAGCCGCGGCGAAGACTTGCTCGCCGGTCGATTTCCCGAGGTGGAAGCAGCGGTGGCTTTCTTACCCGACGGCACCGTGCTCGATGGTGAGCTGCTCGCGTGGCGCGATGCCCGTCCGATGCCGTTCACGGCGCTGCAACGGCGTCTCAATCGCAAGACGGTGGGCAAGAAGCTGTTGTCCGACGTGCCGGTACATCTCGTTGCGTACGACTGTGTGGAGTTCGAAGGACGCGACGTGCGCGATAAACCATTGCGCGTGCGCCGGCAGTATCTCGAGTCGATCGTCCGCGCACTTCCCACCGGTGCGCCGATCAGTGTGTCTCCCATCATTGACGCCACCGACTGGGATGGGATCGTGTCCGCGCGCGACGTATCACGCGCGCAGGAAGCGGAAGGGCTGATGCTCAAACGTCTCGATGCGGCGTACGGCGTCGGGCGTCGCACCGGCGACTGGTGGAAATGGAAAGTCTCGCCGCTCACGGTAGACGCGGTACTCGTGAATGCGCAGGCCGGCCACGGTCGTCGCGCCGGCTTATTCACCGACTATACGTTCGCGGTGTGGGACGGCGATACGCTCGTGCCGTTTGCGAAGGCGTATTCCGGACTGACTGATGTGGAGATCCGGGAAGTGGACCGGTTTGTGCGTGCGCATACGCGTGAAAAGTTCGGCCCTGTGCGCACGGTGGAACCACAGTTGGTATTCGAGCTCGCGTTCGAAGGCATCCAGGAGAGTGCGCGACACAAGAGCGGGATTGCGGTGCGGTTCCCGCGCATTGCCCGCTGGCGGCGGGATAAACCGGTGGCCGAAGCGGATTCGCTGGAGACGGTGCGGCAGCTGCTG
>JBBRFQ010000113.1:0-11585 GCA_038224035.1 Gemmatimonadales bacterium | reverse complement strand
TGATCCGGTGAGCGTGTCGATGCACCGGAATATCGACCGCATCAATGTGTTCTCGCCGGTGGCGCTGGTGCGTGACCACGCCGGATGGCAGCGCTTTCACGCGCTTCCCGTGGTGGACGATGACGAACGGCTGCTTGGCGCGATTCGTTATCAGACACTGCGGCGTCTTGAGCGCGAAGCAACAAAAGCCGGACCGACACCCGCCAACCTTACGGCTGGCGCACTGGCCGAGCTTTTTCAGCTCGGCACGAGCGGCCTCGTCGCCGGACTCGCGGCCACGGCCACGACGCATCGCGATGCATCGCGTCCCGTCGCGGCTGATACGGAGCCCGCACGTGAAGAATGACGCGTTGGCGGGTTTTGAGAAGTTGGCGCGCATCTTTCTGCGTGAGTTTCCCGACGAAGCGACGCGACGCCTCGATGATCTACCCGTGAAGGAAATCGCGCGCCTCGTGCGCGCGGAGCCCATCCGTCACGCCGTGCCGCTCATGGAGCGCCTCGAGGCGCGGCTCGCCGCCGAGGTGCTGGCGCTTATGCCAGCCGATGGACGTCGCGATCTGGTCAGTCAGATGGATCCGGTACGCGTCGTCCCATTGCTCGCGTGGCTCGACGTCGAAGCACGTTCGGCACTGCTGGCGCAATTGGAGCCGGCGCTTACCCGCGAGCTGCGTGTGATGGCCGAGTATCCGGCGGAAACAGCCGGTCGCCTCATGGATCCACGCGCGATCGGTGTGAAGCCGGGCACCACCGCGCAGCAGGCGCTCACACAACTGCGTGCGGGGCGAGCGCAACGCCTGGCCGACGTCTTCTTCACGGATGACAACGGATTCCTCACCGGCACGGTGTCGCTGCAGCGCCTCGCACTCGCCGAGCCGGACACGTTGGTCGAGACGCTCGTGCAACCGGCAGTTTCGGCGCAGGCCATCGATCCACAGGAGGAAGTGGTCGAGCACTTCACGAAGGGTCGACTCACCAGCCTGCCCGTCGTGGATTTTGAAGGCCGACTCATCGGAGTGATCAGCTATGACACGCTCGCGCTGACGGCGCAGGAAGACGTGGCGGCCGACATGCTCACCATGGTCGGCGTCAACAAGCAGGAACGCGCGCTATCACCTGTCGCATTCGCGGTGCGGAAACGACTGCCCTGGCTTCAGATCAATCTGGTGACGGCATTTCTGGCGGCGGCGGTGGTGGGGGTGTTTGAAGGCACGATCGCGCGATTCACGGCCCTCGCCGTGTTGTTGCCGGTGGTGGCCGGACAGTCCGGTAATACCGGCGCGCAGGCGCTCGCAGTCACCATGCGCGGGCTGGCCATGCGAGAGATTCGCATTGGTCAGTGGCTGAGCGTGGTGCGCAAGGAGGCGAGTGTCGCGCTCTTCAACGGAGTCGCGGTGGCGATCACCACCTCCGCCGCCGTCTGGCTCTGGAGTCGGTCAGTCGGACTCGCGCTGGTCATCGGCACCTCGATGGTGCTGTCGATGATTGCCGCGGGCGTCGCCGGCGTGCTCGTGCCCACAGGGCTGACGATGATCGGCCAGGATCCTGCGCAGTCGTCGTCGATCATTCTCACGACCGTGACGGACATCGTGGGATTTGCGAGCTTTCTGGGCATCGCAACGCTGCTGTCGGGTATGCTCTGAGTGCTCCGCCGTCGCGCCCGCGGCGTTACCATTGCTGTAGCTGACTCCGGTTCTTCCGGGGCGCCCTGTCCAGTGCTTCCCGCTTTCTGCATTTTCTCGGAGTGTTGCGTGCTCTGCACCATCGCGTCATTGCGTCGCCGTGTATTCCTGTTCGCGCTCGTCGCCACACCGCTCATCGCGCCACTGCGCGCGCAACCCGACTCAACGGCTCGACCGAAGGTGCTCGTCATCGCAACCGGGGGCACGATTGCCGGCGTGCAGAGCGCGCCCGGAACACTTGGCGGATATCGCGCCGGAACGCTCACGGCCGAACAAGTGGTGAGTTCTGTCCCTGAGCTCTCGCGCTACGCGCGCGTGGAAGCTGAGCAGTTCGCGAATGTGGCCAGCACCCGTATCACCACGCAGCAGTGGATCGGACTCGCTCGCCGTATCAACGCCGTGCTCAGTGAGCGTCCTGATCTTGCTGGTGTGGTGGTCACCCACGGCACCGACCGACTGGAAGAGACCGCGTTCTTCCTGTACCTCACGGTGCGCTCCGACAAACCGGTGATTGTCGTAGGCGCGCAGCGACCGGCGACGGGCATCAGTCCGGACGGCCCGATGAATCTACTCTCCGCCGTGCGCACCGCCGCCGCGCCGGCCGCTGTCGGCAAAGGTGTCATGGTCGTGATGGACGATCGCATTCTCTCCGCCCGCGAGGTACGCAAGGAATACCAGCGCGTCGGCGGATTCACCGTGGGCGAGATGGGCATGCTCGGCGTTGTGGCGTCGGGAGGACCTGAGTTTTTCTTCGCACCGGTGCGTCGACGCGGCACGGAGACTGAGTTTGATCTGGCGGGTGTGGACTCGTTGCCGCGCGTAGAGCTGACCTTTTCGTTTCCCGGCGGGACGGGACCACGATACGACACCTTGCCCGCGGGCATTGTCGTGGCCACCACAGGATTCGCGCCGGGCGAGGGCGCGCCCTATCGCGCGTTGCGCCAGCGGGGTGTGGTGATGGTGACGGCATTCCCGTCGGGCGACAATGTCAATGCGCCGCCGCGCACACCCTCGCCGCAAGCCGACAGCATGCGACGCGACACCAGCGCGGCCGATTCCGCAGCCCGAGCCGAACGCAACGCACCACCAACAATCGTGTCGCAGCATCTGACACCGCAAAAGGCGCGCATTCTGCTCATGCTCGCGCTCACCAAATCGCGCGATCCGCGTGAGCTGCAGCGGTACTTTCTCGCGTATTGATCGAACGCGTGCGGGATCCCGCTCGTGCACGCCACGTCGTCAGGTATTCACATGACCAACTCGGAACTGGACGCCGTCGAGGAAGAGCAAGCCGACGACATGACGGGTGTCACCTCGTCGGTGATCTATGAAGTCATTCGTCGCGAGGGTGAGCACGAGCTCGCGCGTTCCATCGGCGCACTCTGGTGGTCGGGGGTCATCGCCGGACTCGCCATCAGCATGTCGGTGCTGTGCAAGGGCTTTCTCGTGGCCGTGTTGCCGGAGTCGAGTTGGACTCCAGCCGTCTCCAATCTTGGCTACGCGGTAGGGTTTCTCATCGTTATTCTCGGGCGCATGCAGTTGTTCACAGAGAATACGATCACGCCGATCCTCACGGTGTTCATCGACCCCAGCCGAGCCAATCTCACACGGCTCGCGCGGCTCTGGACAGTTGTGTTCGCCGCAAACATGGCCGGCTGTCTGCTCATGGCTGCGCTCGTTGTGTTCGCAAACATTCTGCCGGCCTTGCAACTTGAGGGCGTACTCGCCGTCGCGCGACACTACGCCGAAGCGACGGCGACCCAGCACCTCACGTGGGGTATCCCGGCAGGATTCCTCATTGCTGCGCTCGTGTGGATTCTGCCGCGCATGGACGGTGCCGGCGAAGTACTCGTCATTGTAATCGTGACGTACATGATCGGTGTGGGTGGGCTCTCGCATGTGGTCGCCGGCTCAACCGAACTGTTCCTTCTCGTGCTGCGCGGTGAGTTGAGCGCCCGGAGCGCGATCGTCGGTGGGATCGTGCCGTCACTGCTCGGCAACGTGATCGGCGGCACGTTTACATTCTCGGCACTCACCTACGCGCAAGTCAGGCAGGATGGGTAGTGCGGGCTGTTCGCGTTACCACCGAACTCAGCGCTTGCGTGGAACAGAAGACTTCAGGATGGACGAATACACGATCGTTCGAAAGCGATCAGCGGCATCGAGCCCACCGCTCGGCAGCGTCTGCGTCATGATCAGCGCCACCAGACGTTCCTCCGGATCAACCCAATACGACGTGGCGTAGGCCCCGCCCCAGCCGTACGCGCCGGGCGCTCCGTATTGGCCGGCCAGAGCCGGCGATTCGAGCACCTCAAATCCGAGACCGAAACTGTTTCCGGGTACGGTGTACACCGGTCCAAGATGGTCGGCAGTCATGAGCGCGACCGTGTGCGGCGCGAGAAGACGAGTGCCATTCAGTTCGCCGCCATTGAGCAGCATTTGCAGAAAGCGCGCGTAATCCTGAATGGAAGACACAAGTCCCGCTCCGCCGGCGAAGCTGACACGCGGGCCATCCACGTACGCGCCCTGGCCGATGGCGTTGTTCGGCGCGCGTTGCAGACCGGTAGCAGACGCGCTGTATACGGCGGCGAGTCGCGAAGCCTGCGCCGTCGGCACGTAGAAGTAGCTGTCCTCCATGTTCAGTTTCTTGAAAATGCGTTCACGAAAGAACGCATCAAGTGGTATGCCAGACACGCGTTCGATTACGCAGCCGAGTACGTCGGTACTGTAGCCATACACAAACCGTTCGCCCGGCTGCGCCACCAACGGAAGCGTGCCCAATCGGTCGATCGTCGTACAGATCGGCTCGGCTTTGTCGGCGAAGTACCAACCCCGACCGGCCGCCGGACCGAGCCCTGCCGCCTCGTAGCGCGCACGCACTCGGGCATCCGTACCGTACGAAAGTCCCGCTGAGTGGGTCAGCAGGTCGCCGATGGAGATCGCACGGCGACGTGGCACATCGCCGGTATCCGTGGCGACCTTCATTTGCGCAAACGACGGCACAAACCGATCCACGGGATCGCCGAGCTGCAGCTTGCCCTCTTCTACCAGCATCATGACCGCCACGCTGGTGATCGCTTTGGTTTGCGAGGCGATGCGAAACAGCGCGTCGGGTTGCATCGGTCGACGCGCCTCGCGATCCGACCAACCGTACACGCCCGACTTCACCACCTTTCCGTCGCGCAACACTAACACGGCGACACCCGCCACGCGTGACGAATCAACGAGTCCCTGCATGACCGAATCGATGTGCGCAAGTCGCGAGCTCGACATGCCGAGCGCTTCCGGTTGCGCGCGAGGCAGCGCCTGACCGAGCGCGTGCGAGCCGGTCACAAACGTGATCAGTAGCGCCTGTGGGATGAATCGTCTCACACGATTCGTCATCTGCGTTCTCCGCGGTGGTGTACGCCGTTCCCCTTCGCACCGTCAGATCTTCGCTCCACCGGCGTCCTTGCGCAACTAAGCGAGGTTGGTCAGAACCGGCGATCGGTGGCTAAATTTGCGTCATGTCGCAGCGAATCACCGAGCAGCCGTAGTGCCGGCCATTCACGTCCCAGCTTCCTCGCTGGCGCTTCGAGCCGGTCCGTCCGCGCTCGCGCTGGTGCGTGAACGGGGTCTCGACGCCAACGACATCGATATCATGCCAGGCGCGTCAGGCGGCGCGAAATGGTTGGCCATCGGGGGCCTGGACCGGTACCTCTTCGGAGATTTCCTGCAGGCGCCTCGCACACAACCGCTGCACCTCATCGGATCGTCAATCGGCAGTTGGCGTATGGCGTGTCTGGCGCAGCGCGACCCCGTTGCCGCACTTGCCCGCGGACATCACGCGTACATCTACGACCAGCGCTACACGCGTCGCCCGTCCACGCGTGAAGTCACCGAGGTGCTCACGCGCGCGCTCGATTCGCTCCTGGGCCCCGATGGTGTCGATGAGATCCTCTCGCATCCGTGGTTCAGGATTCACGTGATCACGGCGATCGGACGCGGTCTCGCCTCAAGCGAACGCCGGTTGGTTCTCTCGGCGTCATTGGCGCTGGCTGCGGCATCCAACGGTGTGGCGCGTCGCGCGCTGGCGCTCCAGTTCCGCCGCTGCGTATTTCACAACGCTGGCGATCCCACACCGTTTGCGCACCTCAGCGACCTGCCCACCGAACACGTCGCGCTGACGCGTGCAACGCTCCGGCCTGCCCTGCTCGCCTCGGGATCAATTCCCCTCGTGCTCGACGGCGTCCGGATTCCTGGTGCACCACTCGGCGTGCATTGGGACGGCGGGGTGCTCGACTACCACCTCGATCTTGATTTCGGGAAAGGCACCGGTCTCGTGCTCTATCCGCATTTTTATCCGCATGTGGTGCCGGGTTGGTTCGACAAACAGCTACCGTGGCGGCGCGCGCGCGGCGCCAACGTTGACCGGGTATTGCTCGTCGCGCCAAGCGTCTCGTTTGTCGCGTCGTTGCCGGGCGCCAAGATCCCCGACCGTCGGGACTTTTTCGCCTTCGATGACACCGAGCGTGCGCGACGCTGGCAGGCCACACTCGATGCCTCAGAGCGATTGGGCGATGAACTGCGCACCCTCATCGAGACAGGGCGCGTGGCCCAGGCGACACAACCCTGGCATGCACGCTGATCGGGGTGATTGACGCCGAGACAGGAAGCGACGAGCTTCTGCGTGCTTGACCTCCCCCATTCAGCTGCCACCCACGAATGCCCGAGCCACCCGGGCATTCGACTGCACCGCGAAGGACCATCATGTCCGAACATCCGCGCAATCACGAAGTTGCCTGGTGGCATCATGAGATCACGCCGATTCGGGAGTCACTGTCGCACGATCGCGAGACGGATGTGTGCGTGGTCGGCTTGGGTGGTTCCGGAATCGCCGCTGTGGGGGCCGCGCGCGAGATGGGCGCGCGCGTGATCGGTATCGACGGCGACCGTATCGCGGGTGCCGCTGCCGGACGCAACGGTGGGTTGCTGCTTGGCGGTATGGCGCCATTTCATCATGACGCCGCCGCGCAGTGGGGAGCGACGCACGCCGCGGCGCTCTACACCCACACGCTTGACGAGCTCGCGCGTATGCAGCGCGACTCCCCTGCGCATACCTGGTGGAATGGTTCCCTGCGCATCGCCGAGTCTGACGAGGAGCGAGAGGACTGTGTGCGTCAGCAGGAGCAGATGGAACGCGATGGATTACCGGTGTCGTGGTATGTCGGCCCGGAGGGAGAAGGCCTCTTCTTTCCCCATGACGGCGCGTGTCACCCGGTGCGGCGGGTGCATGCACTCGCAGCGCGTGCCGAACGAGAGGGAGCGGTGTTGCACGAGCAGTCGCGCGTGCGTGCGGTTCACCAGGGGCGCGTGGAGTTGGTGAACGGTGTGGTAGTGCACGCGCCGGTCATTGTCGTGTGTGCTGACGGAGCGCTCGGCGAGCTGTTGCCGGATGCCGCACCGCTCCTGCGACAGGTGCGATTGCAGATGCTTGGCACGGAACCGGCGTACGACGTTCGGCTGCCGCGCCCCGTGTACGCGCGATACGGGTATGACTACTGGCAGCAACTGCCGGATCATCGGATTGTCTTCGGCGGTGGACGCGACCAGTTCGTCGATGACGAGTTCACTGCGAACGATTCACCAAGCGATGCCGTGCAATTGTGGCTGGACCAGCGACTGCGACAGTGTGTGGAGACGTCGGCGGCGATCACGCATCGTTGGGCGGCGACCGTATCGTATACGCCGGACGAGCTGCCCATCGCGCGCGAATTCGCCGACGGCGTGTGGGGCGTTGGTGGTTACTGCGGCACCGGCAATGTGGTGGGTGCCCTATGCGGCCGAGGCACCGTGCGGCGTGCCATGGGTGCATCCGATGTGTTCCTGGATGTGTTGGACGCGCTTCGTGCCGAACGCGCAGCACCGTAAGTCACACCGTCCACGGGGCGGCAGCTACTATGCCGACAGCACTCCGTACAGGGCCCAGCAGAATACGCCCGCGATCGCCAGCACGGCCACCATGCCGATCGTGCGGAATCTCGGACGCTCGATCATGCTCTCGTAACGCGCCTCGTCAAACCAGAACGTGGTCCGCTGCTCCGTGCGATGGATTACGCGCAGCTTGATCAGGTCTTCGAACGGCGCATCGTGGCGAACGGCGAGCGTTTCAAGCGTGGCCGCTTTACCCGGCTCGAGCGCCTCCGCCGCGCGAAATGCCATCGCAATTCGGCGCCGTTCGGCGAGCAGTGCCGCCGCGACTCTGGGAAAGGTGTGCGTCTGATTTTTTACGCTGGCGCGTGCCATGCCGTCAGTACCTCGAGTGGAGTCACATTGCTGGTGGCGCGCGCGTGTGCCCACGGCAGCAGTTCGCGCGCGGCGTCGGTGCAGAGACGCTCCGGTCGCGGCGTGATGCCCACGCGGCCGAGATCGAGACGATCGGCATCCCAGCAGGCGAGCAGTGTTGAATCACCGCTGGTATGGCCATCGGTGTGCAGGCGACACGCTTCGAACAACAACTCAAAGCGGCTGTCATCGAGATGTACGTGCGTGCCACGCAGCGAACGCGCCAGCTCACCGCCGCGTTGCCCATGGCCGTGATCGCGGTGCTCGTTGATGCGACGCGAATCGTGGAAAAGGGCGAACAGCGTGACCACCTCGCGATCGGCGCCCGTTTCCTCGGCAATGCGCAGTCCATTCTCGAGCACCCGAGCCCAGTGGACGACTCCGTGGTAGCCGCGCACCGGCAGCACGTATCCCGTCAGGATCTCCTGCATGATGGCGCGCACATCGTGCGTGTGGACTAAAGTCATGATGTGATCATAATCGTGAAGCGTGACACAATGTTTCGGATCGAACTAAATGCCGTCGAACAATCCCACGCTGAGCTTCTGACGACGCGGTGAGCGGGCGGTGAGCGGGCATCAAGAAACGCTTCGTTGGGCGTGGGGAACGGGAAGACCAAGCCCGGGTTCGATGACTCACGCTCCCGGATTCAGCGCACGCTCCAGCGCCGCCAACGCACTCGTCGCCGCCGCCAGCGCAGCCTTGTGCGTGCCCGTAGGCGGCTGCAGACTCGCCTGCCGCACACCGCTTCCGGTGTAGGCACTGATGATCTGGCCAAGGCCGGCCACCGGATTCCGAACACCACCACGACCGCCTCGCGCACCACCGCCAGCGCCCGCCGCGAGACCCAGTTCGGCGGCCACTGCCTGCAGCCGCTCGGCTTCGGCGCCCGTGGCCGCCTGCAGCCGCGTGCGGAACTCCGCCGAACGCGCCGCGTACTGCGCCTGCGTGTCGAGCACATCGAGCAAGAACATCTCGCGCTCCTGATGTTCGGCCAGCGTGACGGCACTCGTGGCGTCGGCGCGCACTTCGAACTGCTGACTGAGCGTATCCCGACCAGCGATCATCGTGACCGTGAACATGCCCGGCGCCACGTGGAAACCACGCGCACCGATGTTGTGCACCGGAATCGGGAGCGCCGGACGACGCGCGCCTGTGGCTGGCGGGCGTGTCATGCCACCGGCGCCGCTCGGTGGGGCCGGCGGACCCCCCTCGCCAGCTTCGCCACCACCGCCGAAGCCACCGCCAAAGCCACCACCCTGCGCGGGCGGCCACCGCAGGTCCCACTGCACGCGCTGCACCACACCTACCGCGCTCGGTGCCGTGAACGTGCGCACGGTGCGTCCGTTTGCATGCGTCACGACAAACCGGACCGTGTCCACCGGTTGCGCGAGATGATACGTGAATGTCGCGCCCTCGGCCGGATTGTCCGACGCGTAGATCGCATGGGCCGCCGTTGACACATCGGCACGGTACAGCGTGAGCGTCGCCGCCCGCACCGGAAAGAGCATGGCCGGCTTGCGTGCCACGGCCCTCGACCACTCCGCCAGCGGCGATGCATCATCGAGCACCCAGATGCTGCGACCGTGTGTGCCGAGCACGATGTCTTTGGTGCGCGGGTGAATCACGATGTCATCGTAGCGCGTGGGCGGGAGATTGGCCGCCAGGCGCGTCCATGTGGCGCCACTGTCCAGACTGTAGTGCAGGAAGCGTTCCGTGCCGGCGAGCAGCACGTTTGCTTTCCCGGGATACTCGGCAATCGAGCGCACCGGGTTACCCTCGGGCAGGCCTGTTGTGGTGCGCTTCCACGTTCGACCAAAGTCGGTCGTACGAAAAATGTACGGCGCGAAATCGCCGCGGCGATGGTTTTCGAATGTCACGTAGGCGCTGCCGGTGCCCGCTGAACTCGCCACGATTCGGTCAACGAACGAACCGTTGGCAACACCGCTGATACGCCCACTCACCTCGTTCCACGTACTGCCGCCATCACGCGACACTTGCACATTGCCGTCGTCGGTGCCAACCCACAATACCTTCGCATCGAGCGGTGATTCGGCCATCGTCGTGATTTCGCTGAAGTTGCTCTCACCATCGTTGCGCGACAACCGGATGTCTGTCGTGAGTACGCCGGCAATGCGCAGCGTGTCACGATTGACAGATCGCGTCAGATCAACCGTCGCGGTCCACGTACTGCCAAAGTCGCGAGAGATCAACAACTTGTTGGCGCCCAGATACACCGTGCCCGCGGCGTGCTGCGATGCCACCACGGGCGCTGTCCAGTCAAAGCGATAGCTCTCGCCCTCCGGCGCACGCGGCTGAATGTCGTAGCGATCGCCGGTGATCGCATCCACGCGCGTGATGTTGCCGCCGCTCGACGTGGAGTACACGTAGCGCTCGCCCTTGAGATCGATCGCGTGCCCCGTGCCGTCGCTGAATCCGATCTGCACCCAATCGGAGTTCAGAATGCCCAGCCAGTGACTCGTGGCACTCGGTCCCATCCACGAGTGCGCGTCCTGCATGCCGCCGTAGATCCAGTACGGATCTCGGTTGTCCACGGCAACGCGATAGAACTGCCCGATGGAAAAGTTGTTGAGGCGCGCGTAGGTGTAGCCCAGATCCCAGCTCTCGTGCAAACCGCCGTCTCCTCCGAGCAGCAGGTGACGCGGATCCTTCGGGTCGATCCAGAGCGCGTGATGATCGTCCTTGAGTCCGAGGTCGTACGTGGGGGAGTTGGGCATCGGCTCAAACGTGGTACCGCCGTTCTCGCTTTTCGCCGGCTGCACTCCCATCATCCACACGCGCTGATCGTTCGTGGGATCGATGGTGGGTTTGGAGTAGTACATCGGACGTGGATTCGTGGCGCTCAACCGCTTCCACGTGGCGCCGGCGTCTTCAGAGCGGTACGTGCCACCGCTACCGGCGTGTTCGATCGTCGCCACGAGCACATCAGGCTTCGACAACGAAATCGACAACCCGATGCGTCCCTTGTCACCGTCAGGCACGCCGTTCAAGAGCGGCATCCATGTATCGCCACCGTTCACCGACTTCCACAGTCCGCTGCCCGGACCACCGCCGTTGAAGCCAAAGCCCGTGCGCAGTCGCTGGTACGTGGCCGCGTACAACACGTTGGGATCACGCGGGTCCATCACGAGCTCGGTGGCTCCGGTGAGCGTATCAACGGTCAATACGCGCGTCCAGTTGGTGCCACCATCGCGCGTGCGGTACACGCCGCGTTCCGCATTCGGGCGCCACAGATTGCCCACGGCCGCCACGTACGCCGTGTTCACATCCGTGGGATGCAACACCACCCGCGCGATGCTCGACGTTTCCCGCAGTCCCAGAAACGTCCACGTGCTGCCCGCGTCGGTCGACTTGTAGATACCACCACCCCACGTGCTCGACTGCCGATTATTCTGCTCGCCCGTTCCGGCCCAGAGCACCTTTGAGTCACCGGCGAAGATCGCCACATCGCCGAACGCGTTCTCACCGGTCGCATCAAAAATCGGCGACCAGAGAATGCCGTGATTCACCGTCTTCCAAAGGCCGCCACCGGCTGCGGCCACGTAGATGGTGGAGTGATCG
>JBBRFQ010000112.1:0-11687 GCA_038224035.1 Gemmatimonadales bacterium | reverse complement strand
CGTGAAGTGCAGGACACTGCGTACCGGGGCACCGTGTATCAGTTCGGCATGCGGCGCAATATGGTGAACCTGGTGCTCAATCCGCGCCTCGAATCGCGCCTTCCCGCCGACCTGCGCACACGCGTGGATTCCGTGGGCGCTGCGATTCGCGAAGGACGCTTTCACGACATGGACGACGTGCTGCGACCCGCCGACAAAAAAACACCATGACCGACCTGCGTTCGCTGACTGACATCGTCGCCGCCCTCGACGGCGAGCTTCGCACGGCGGACATCGCTGACTACGGTGGCGCGCACAACGGGTTGCAGGTGAGCAATCGCGGTGGCGTACGCCGAGTGGCGACCGCGGTTGATGCCTCGCGCGATGCCATACGTGATGCCGCCGCGATGGGTGCCAATCTGCTCATCGTGCATCACGGATTGTTCTGGGGTGGTGCGCAGCCGATCGTTGGGATCACCTACGATCGCCTTCAGCTGCTCTTCGCGCACGACATCGCCCTGTACAGCTCGCACCTGCCGCTGGATTGCCACCCAACCCTCGGCAACAATGTGCGTCTGGCGCAGGCGCTGGAGCTTGAACCGAGCGACGGCTTTGCGCAGCACAAAGGCTTCGCCATCGGTGTGCGCGGAGCCGCTGATATTGACACCGCAGCACTCGTGGCACGCACCCGCACCTTCGCCGAGTCGTACGGCGGCAGCGTGCGCACGTCACTTCCGCCGCAGGGTCGACGTACGACGCAGTGGGCCATGTGCACCGGCGGTGGCGCGAGCAGCGACACGCTGCGTGAAGCGTACGCTCTCGGCGTAGACACGCTTATCGTAGGCGAAGGTCCGCATCATACCGCGGTGGACGCGATTGAACACGACCTCTGCGTGATCTACGCCGGACACTACGCCACCGAAACACTGGGTGTGCAAGCCCTTGGGGATTGGCTTGAGCGCATGTTCGGCCTGCCGCATGCGTTCGTGCGGCGTCCAACGGGATTGTGAGTTTCGCGCTCGCGCTGTCCGGCATCTCCAAGTCGTACGGCAACGTCGCAGCGCTGCACGACGTGAGCCTGCAGGTACGACCGGGTACCGTGCACGCCTTGCTCGGCGAGAACGGTGCGGGCAAGACCACGCTGATGCGCGTGGCGTTCGGTCTGGTCGCGGGTGACGCGGGTGATGTGGAGATCGAGGGTGTGCGAATGAGCGGGCACACCCCCGCACATGCCATCGCCCGCGGACTCGGTATGGTGCATCAGCACTTCTCGCTCGTCGCGGCGATGACCGTGACCGAGAATGTCGCCCTCGGCAATCACGGCGGATTCACCCCGGCCACCGTGGCGGAACAGATTCGCACGGTTGGTGAGCGCACCGGTCTCACGCTCGACCCACACGCGCGCGTGCGCGACCTGCCGGTGAGCGCGCAACAACGGTGTGAAATTGTCAAGGCGCTGGCCCGCAACGCGCGCGTGCTCATTCTCGATGAACCCACGGCCGTGCTCGCGCCTGACGAAGCGCAGGCATTGCTGCGGTGGGTGCGTGAGTTCGCCGCCCAACATCCGTCACATGCCGTCGTGCTCATCACACACAAACTGCGCGACGCACTCGCCGTCGCCGACGACGTGACGGTGCTACGTCGCGGCACACGCGTGGCCAGCGGTTTGGCGAGCACGTTCACCGAAGTCTCACTCGCCGACGCCATGCTCGGTCCGACCGAACGCACGCCCGCGATTGAAGCGGAAGTGATGCCACGCGTGCGTCCGCATACCGATAGTGTCGGTGCGCATCACGTCGTGCTGCAGGCCGACGCCGTCACCGTGCACGACGATCGTGGTGTGGCGCGCGTGCATTCAGCGTCGTTCAATGTGCGCGCCGGTGAGATTGTGGGGCTCGCCGCGGTCGAGGGTTCGGGGCAAACCGAACTGCTGCGCGCCCTGGCTGGACTGCGCGAGGTGGCGAGCGGACGTTTGCACCGCCCACCCGACGTGGGCTTTGTCCCGGAAGACCGGCATGGTGATGCGCTGCTGCTCGATGCTTCGCTCACCGAGAACTACGCGCTGCGGGATGCGGGGCGCCGCCGCGGACGTGTGCCATGGCGCGAGATCGCCGCGCGCACCGCCGCCGTGCTCGCGCGACGGGACGTGCGCGCGAACGGGCCGCACATCAACGCCCGCACGCTCTCGGGTGGCAATCAGCAGAAGTTTGTACTCGCCCGCGCGCTCGAAGACACACCGCCAGCGCTGGTGATCGAAAACCCAACGCGTGGTCTCGATTTTCGTGCCACTGCAGCCGTGCATGACGCATTGCACGACGCGCGTGATGCCGGCATTGCGATTCTCTTTTACAGCAGTGATCTCGACGAAGTGCTCACCCTCGCCGATCGCGTCCTCGTGCTGCACAACGGTGTGTTGCGTCAGGTGCCACGGGAGCGTGAGGTGGTGGGGCGCGCGATGCTGGGGCTGACGTGAACGCGTCGGCACTGCGTCTCACGGCGCCCCTGCTGCGCCTGGCCGTGCTCGTCGCCGTCACGCTGGTTGTACTCGTGGCGTTGCTCGTGGCGAGTGGCTTCGATGCATCGATCGCGCTGCAGGCGATGGCGCGCGGAGCGTTCGGTTCGTGGTACGCGATCACGTCGGCCACGCTGGTGCGCGCGGTTCCGCTGGCGCTCACCGGTCTCGCCGTGGCGATCGCATTTCGCGCCGGGCTGCTCAATATTGGTGCCGAGGGCCAGCTGTTGGCCGGTGCGGCCGCGGCCACGGCCATGGCGAGTCTGTTCGGCGAAACACCAAGTGCGCTGCTGTTGCCACTGGTGCTGATTGCCGGTGTCGCGAGTGGTGCGTGTTGGGCGGGTATCGCCTCGTGGTTGCGTCAGCGTTTTGGGGTACTCGAAGTGATCAGCACGATTATGCTCAACTTTGTGGCGCTGTATGTGGTGGGGTGGCTCGTGCGCGGGCCGCTGCAGGAGCCGTCGAAGTTCTATCCGCAGAGCATGCCGCTGGCGAAAACGCTGCAGCTTCCCGCGTTGCTCGAGGGCACGCGACTCCACGTGGGGGCACTCTTTGCCGTGACACTCGCAGGCGCTGCCTGGTGGTGGCTACGCGAGACCGCCGGTGGTTTCCGGTTGCGCGCGGTGGGCATGAACCCCAGCGCGTCGGCAACATCAGGTCGCATCGATGTCGCGCGCGTGAGCATGTACGCTTTTCTCGCGAGCGGCGCGCTGGCCGGTCTGGCAGGCGCGGTGGAAGTCACCGGCGTCACATACGCGCTGTACGATCACAGTCCGGGATATGGCTACACGGCCATCGCCGTCGCGCTGCTCGCGAGGCTCAATCCAATTGGTGTGCTCGGTACAGCGGTGCTCTTCGGCGCGCTGCAGGCCGGTGGCAACGCCATGCAGCGAGATGCCGGAGTGCCGGTCGCGCTCGTGAATGTGGTGGAAGCCGTGCTGATCCTGCTCGTGATTGCCGGCGATCGGTGGCGGGGAAGCGCGCGATGATCACCCCGCTCGACGACTTTCTCGAGGCGGCCGTTCGCACGGCTACACCGCTTGCGCTTGCGGCGCTGGGCGAGTGCGTGACTGAACGCGGTGGTGTGATCAACATCGGACTTGAAGGCGCCATCGTCTGCGGAGCGCTCGCGGCGACGATCGTGGCCGGCACCGTCGGTGTCACCGCCGGCTTTGCCGCCGGCGCGGCCGCCGGACTGCTCATCACGCTGATCTTCGCGATCTTCACCGTGTATCTGCGCGCCGATCAAATCATCACCGGCACCGCCATCACGCTGCTCTCGCTCGGGCTCACTGGTCTTGTCTACAAGTCGTTCTACGGCACCACCGGTGTGGGGCTGACCATTCCCACCATCGGTGCGGTGGAGATTCCACTGCTTTCGCGCATTCCGGTCATTGGACGCGCACTCTTCGCGCAGCCGGTCATCACGTACGCGCTCTATATCCTGGTGCCGCTGATGGCGTGGTGGTTCATGCGTACGCACAGTGGGCTGGCGCTGCGCGCGGTGGGCGAAAGCCCCGATGCCGCAGTGGCCGCCGGTGTCCGTCCACGCCGTGTGCAGGCGCTCGCGGTGCTCTTTGGTGGTGTGATGGCTGGTCTCGCCGGCTCCACACTGGTGCTCGCACAATCGGGCACGTTCGTGGAAAACATGAGCGCCGGCAAAGGCTTTATTGCGATTGCCATTGTGGTGCTTGGCCGGTGGACACCGTTTGGTGTGGCCGGCGCCGCGCTGCTCTTTGGCGGCGCGAGTGCACTGCAGTATCTGTTTCAGTCGCTGGGCTGGAATCAGGTCCCGTATCAGCTGTTCCTGGCGCTGCCGTATGTGCTCACGCTCGTTGTGCTCGCGCGCGCGAGCGGCCGGTCCGCCGCACCGGCGGCGCTCGCGCGACGTGAGCTCACGCTCGGTTAGCCGCACATGCACAAGCTCCTCCTGACCGTGCACGTATTGTCGGCCGTCACTGCACTCGTGGCCGGAATGTGCGCGTACCTGTTTCCCAACGGCACCAAGGCGCACCGACGCGCTGGTCGCGGGTACCTATGGGCATGGGGCATCTTCGCTCCAAGCGGGCTGTGGCTCGGCGCCGCGCGTACGGAGATCTCCGCGTTCGAGCTGCTTACCCTGCTCGGGTTGTGCGCCGTACTGATCGGTGTGATCGCGCTGCGACGCAAGCGCGCACTCGGACCCGTGTGGCGTCATCACCATTTGCGCTGGATGATCATCTCATACGCGTTCGTCGTGGTGGCGACGCTCAATCAGCTGCTCAACCAGCTTGACGTGCCGCGTCTTCCGTGGCTCTTCTGGCTGCTCGTATTCGCACCGTTCCTCATTCTGCCCCCACTCATCCGACGGGTGAGGGCGCGCTATCCCGTCTCTGAGCAGAACGCATGACCGCACTGACGTTCGACAATCGTTTCGTCGCCGAGTTGCCGGGCGATCCGGACACGTCCAATCGGCGTCGCCAGGTGCTCGGCGCTGCGTGGAGTGCCGTGGAGCCAACGCCGGTGTCCCAGCCCGCGCTGCTCGCGCACGCCCGCGAGGTCGCCGAGCTGATCGGGCTCACCGAAGACGACGTGCACGCGCCGGAGTTTGCGCGCGTGTTTGGTGGCAATGCGCTCTACGCCGGCATGCAACCGTACGCTGCCTGCTACGGCGGCCATCAGTTCGGCAACTGGGCCGGTCAGTTGGGCGACGGACGCGCCATCACACTCGGCGAGGTGCTCAACGCGCGCGGCGAACGCTGGGAGCTGCAGCTCAAGGGCGCCGGCCCCACACCATACTCGCGCACCGCCGACGGACGCGCCGTGCTCCGCTCGTCGGTGCGTGAGTTCCTGTGCAGCGAGGCGATGTTTCATCTCGGTGTGCCCACCACACGTGCGCTCTCGCTCGTGCTCACGGGCGACGATGTGGTGCGCGACATGTTCTACGACGGCAATGCCCAGCCCGAACGCGGTGCAATCGTGTGCCGCGTCGCGCCGAGTTTTATTCGATTCGGCAACTTCGAGATTTTTGCGGCGCGTGATGAGCCGGCATTGCTTGAGCGTCTTGTTGATTTCACCATCACGCGCGATTTCGCGCATCTCACCGGGAGCAGCGCCGACAAGCGAGCCGCTTGGTTTACCGACGTGTGCGAACGCAGCGCACGCATGGTGGTGGAGTGGATGCGCGTTGGATTTGTGCACGGGGTAATGAACACCGACAACATGTCGATTCTCGGGCTCACGATTGACTACGGCCCCTACGGCTGGCTCGAAGACTTCGACCCCAACTGGACACCCAACACCACCGACGCTGCGGGCCGCCGCTATCGCTACGGTCAGCAGCCGGCGATCGTGCAGTGGAATCTGGTGCGGCTGGCCGAAGCACTGCGTCCCGTGTTCGAAACACCAGAGCCGCTCGAGGCCGGCCTCGACGCGTTCCTCGCCGTGTACGACACCGCGTACGAGCACATGATGAGCGCCAAGTTCGGCTTCACGGCGCACGGCGACGCTGAGCAGCAACTCGTTCGTGAAGCGTTCGGGCTCATGCACGCGTCGCAGGCCGACTTTACGCTGTTCTTCCGCGCGCTCGGCGATATGGCGCCGGTGATCGCGCACGACGCGTCGCCAACAGATGTGCTGGGCAACGTGTTCTACGACGAGCGGGTGAACGAGACGCATGGCGACGCGCTCATGCACTGGCTGCGGCGCTGGCATGCGCACGTGAGCGCGAGCGGCGAATCCTTCACCGCTCGGCGCGAGCGCATGCACGCGGTGAACCCCAAGTATGTGCTGCGCAACTGGCTCGCGCAGGAGGCGATTGACCTGGCCGATGCAGGCGACGCCTCGCGGGTGACGGCGCTGCTCGAGCTGCTCCGGCATCCGTACGACGAGCAGCCCGGGAAGGAGCAGTTTGCGGCCAAGCGTCCCGAGTGGGCGCGTCACAAGGCTGGGTGTTCGATGTTGTCGTGCAGTTCGTAGGCGCGGCTGGTTAGCCGCATCATTCGTAAGGCACGGCTGGCTGCCCGCAGCAGCGGACTGGTAAATGTAGTCACGTGTGACTACATTTGAAAGATGAAGTCTATCGGCATTCGAGAACTCAAATCGCGTTTGAGCGGCGTGCTTCGCGAAGTGCAGGCCGGTGAGACCATTCTGGTCACTGATCGCGGTCGGGTCGTGGCACAGCTGTCCGCCGTGCACGAGCAGTCCACCAGGTACCCCTCCGTTAAGCGCGGGCTGGCTCGTCTCGCGGTAACGGGGGCGCTGAAAATCGCGGAACGCTCGGACTCGCCGTACGCCGCCAGTCCACTCTCGGTCGCGGCGAACACCGCGCGCACGCTTCTCGACGACGCGCGAGACGAAGCGCGAGCCGAAGATCGCGACGTCCGCTGATCAGCCGTAGCGCTCAACGATGGTCGTCTATCTGGAGTCGAGTGCGGTACTGGCCTGGCTACTCGGCGAGCCCGACGCAGTTCGTGTTGTCGAAATCCTCGCGCGCGCCGACCGCGTGACCACCTCCGCGCTGACGGCGGTTGAGTGCGCACGGGCACTCACACGGGCTCGAATCACTCACCGCATCACAGCCGGCGACGAGCTGGTCGCGCTCGATCTCCTCGGTGCGGCCGAACGCACGTGGGACGTGCTCGCACTGAGCGACGACGTGCTGCGGCGTGCGCGCGCACCGCTGGCGGCCGATCCCGTCCGTACCCTCGACGCGTTGCATGTCTGTAGCGCGCAGCAACTCCGTGATGCGATCGGACCAATCGCGATGTTATCACTGGATACACGGGTGCGGATGTGCGCAGAATTGCAGGGATTCGAGGTGTTGCCGTCCCGTTCCCTCAGCATGTCACAGGCTCCCGCTCGGTCACCGGGCACGTAGCGCAACCAACCAAACGCACGCAATGTCGCCGCCAGGTTCGAACTGCGCGCCGGTCCACGGCGCTGAATTGCCAAGGCAAGCACAAGCAGCGATTCGGCGGGCGACCACTGCGCCGACTCCATGGGCAGGCGCGCCACGTGCGTTTCATCGGCCGCGATATCATCGTGCTCTCGTCCGAGCAGGCGGTAACCCATTTCCGGTCCGTATCGAACGAGTGCGCGAGCGAAGTCGCCCTTGAGCCGGAGCCGCGCCATGCGACGCAACTCCTCGTACACCATCGGGGAGACCAGCTGCGCCAACGCCAAATCGAGACCAAGCGCGAGCACCTGCTCGGTGAGTTCAGGTGCGGCGTCGGTCATGCGGGCGAATCGGCGGGAGACATGCCGCTCAACTACGTCGGTGCGTGCAGCCATGCGAAGTAGCGCCCGTCGCGGTTCGCCAACACCTCCGCGTTCTCCGGTTCATTGCCACTGAGACGGAACCCGCCGCGCTCAAAGTAGAACGTGTAGCCGTCGTCATACGGGAAAAACGTGGAGTGCGAAAACGTGAACTCGCGTCCTTCCTCGATCACGCTGTCGTCGGAGTCCTTGAAGGTCGTGCGCACGATCACGCGCGCGCCGCGTGACAGATTGGTGAGCACGGGCCACGAAAGTTCGGGTGGGGCAGGCGCGGCAGGCGCGGCAGGCGCGGCAGGCGGGGCAGGCGGGGCAGGCGCTGGTGGTGGCCGCGCGGGCGCAGCGCGAGGCGTCGGCGGTAACGCGGCTATCCGTTCCGCGCTTTCGAGCAGCAACACTCGACGGCAGTCGTCAGGTCCCGCAGCGGCTAACGCTTCGAGTATCACGCGCGCCGCGTCACGCACGGAATCCAGTTTCGCGGCGTATTCCACGTACGAGAGATAGGAGGCGATGAAGTCGGCGTCGGCCTCACGCAACCCGTACGCATCGCGCGCCAGTCCTTCGAGATACGCCTCGTGCTGCTCGAGCGACACAGGCGCAATCGCCGGCGCAACCGGTGCCCCGGTGAGCACCTCGGCGCACACGACATCACTCGGGGCCAGCGGATAACGCGACAGCTCGTGCGGCGCGACCCACGCGAGAGTCACGTGCTCAAGCGCGCGCGGTTCACCCGCAATGTGCACGTCCACGAACACGATTTCGAACACACTGTCGCCGTCGCGACGCGTGCACAGTTCTCGTCCGAGTGAAACCAGCGCGACATCGAGCTCCTCGCGCAACTCGCGCGCCATCGCGTGATGATCACTCTCGCCGGCCTCGACCTTACCGCCGGGAAACTCCCAACGTCCGGCATGGCGTTTGCCGACTGGACGCAGAGCAAGCAAGTATCGACCGTCACGGTGAATCACCGCGGCGAGCACGCGCACGAGTGGTGTCATGGCATAAAGGTACGAACCGACCCTTGCTCACGTGCGGGGTATCAGGCAGGATCAGTCACCACACCAACGCTCTCACAACTTAACAGGCGCTCATGCCGCAACATCAACTCGCCGCCCGGTTCCGCCGCTTGCACGCCGCTGGCAGCGATCAGATTCTTGTACTCCCGAATGCGTGGGACGCCATGAGCGCACGCCTTGTGGAAGAAGCCGGTGCGCAAGCCATCGCGACTACAAGCGCCGGCGTTTCGTGGGCACTCGGCCACCCCGACGGGCACGGCCTCACGCGCGGCGCCATGATCGATGCGGTGCGTCGCATCGTAGACTCGGTACGCGTGCCCGTCACGGCCGATGTGGAGAGCGGCTACGGCACCGGCTCACCCGATGACGTGGCCGCCACCGTACGCGGCGTGATCGCGGCCGGCGCCGTCGGTGTGAACGTCGAAGACTCACCGGGACAGAGCGGCGAGGCACTGCTCGACACCGACGTACACGCCGCGCGCCTTGGCGCCGCGCGCGAAGCAGCCAGAGATGCGGGTGTCGATCTCTTCATCAACGCGCGCCTGGACACGTACCTGCGGAAAGTCGGCAACGAGAACGAGCGCTTTGCTCTCACCGTCCGCCGCGCGCATGCGTATCTCGCCGCCGGCGCCGATGGAATTTTCGTGCCGCTGGTCTCCGACGCCGACACGATACGCCAACTCGTGAATGCCGTTGGCGCTCCGCTCAATGTGATCGCCGGCCCGGGATCACCAACAATCGCTGAACTCAAGGCACTTGGCGTGGCGCGAGTAAGTGTCGGACCCGGACTCGCGCGTGCCGTCATGGCGCACATTCGGCGATCGGCGGTGGAGTTGTTCGGGCCGGGCACGTACAGCGAACTGACCGATCAGATATCGTCACCCGATGCCAACGCGCTGTTCAGCACATCGCGTGAGTCGTTGTCGGCGAAGTGAGTTGTTGTGGGCCGGGCACATTCGTGCGCGCGGCAGGCAAGAAGTAGTGCGAGGCGTTGCGATTGGCTTTGGTCACCTGACAAGGTGAGCGCCGCAATCCGTCAGCGCATCACGCAACTCACGCCGGACCACAAATCCGTAATGCGCGCCGTCGGCGCATCTGATTCAAGCACGCCCTGCAACCCACCGGCCATGAACTCCACGCCGACCGTGCTGCGTGCGATGTTCGCGGCGTACACCGCCTCAAGCTCAGTGCGCGTGGAGCCGAGTCCGATGTTGCTCATCGTGCGCAGCGGTTGCTCACCGTTCGGCCGCGCGGTCCAGCCCACAAAACGATCACGTTGAAGCACGAGCTGCAGTCCACCGTGAAACGTCACGAAGTCGACAGCGCCCGCACCGCACTCGGCGTTCGTACCGCGATCGGTCGGGGCGCCGAGCAGGGCGGTGACGGCGTTGAGTGCATCGGCTGCGGGAGTGCCGTAGCTGATCGCGCGTGTGGAGCCGGTCGCGGAGTTCACAAAGCGGAGGCCCTCACCGTCGAGAGCGAGCAGTGCCCGGTCGCCGGGCTGTGGCACTGCCGACGGACTGTCACGCACGGACGATTCACGCGTTGCTGCCAACGCCACGGAGTCACCAGTGACAGTAGAGTCACGAGGGACATCCGCCGTGCCACAGGCGGACATTGACGAGAGCAGCGCACAAACACCAGCCATTGGTACGAGTCGCATGAATCGCCGTCTCTTGCGCTGAGGTGAGGTCCGACATCACTGTGTGTCCCGAGCACGGGCGCACCGCAGACTACACCACAGCGCGCACTTTGGCGACGCGCGCTACGGCTTCACCACGCCCGTCAGTGTGATCGCGGGTACACACCGTCCGGGCGTGACAGTTGGTGCCAATGGCACCAAGCCGCCCCCGAAAGCGTGTTCCGGAGTAACATCCATCATGACACACTTCCCCGCCTTCGACTCGCGTATGCTCGCGCGTCTGTCCACCGCGACACTCTTTGCGTTGACCATGGTGACGCCGGTGGCACTGGCGCAGACCGCGCCGCGATCAGGTCACGCTATCATCCCGGTTCCCACCGACGTCGATCTGGATCGCACGAGAACTTTTGCCATCACCGACTCCACCGCGGTCTTTATCAATAGCGATGCTGACGAGGACGTCGAACGCGTGGGCCGTCAACTCGCCACCATGCTCGGTTCCGGTGCACCTCGCACCGCTCGACGGCTTCCCGCACGCACCACCACGCCGCGCAATGCCATACGTCTCGTGCTCGACCCCAACGACGATGATCGCGGCAACGAAGGTTACAAACTCGAAGTGCACGCCGACGGTGTGCGCATTGTCGCGCGCGAACCAGCCGGATTGTTCTACGGTGTGCAGACGCTGCGTCAAATGCTTCCGCCGGCGATTGAGCATCGCGCCGCGCTCACCCGACGTCTCCCGCTGCCGCTTGGCACCGTCACCGACAAACCGCGATATGAGTGGCGCGGGGCAATGCTGGATGTCGCGCGTCATTTTCTGCCGCCGGACGATGTGAAGCGATACATCGACGTTATGGCGCTGTACAAGCTCAATCGTTTACACTTGCATCTGTCCGACGACCAGGGGTGGCGCATTGAGATTCTGTCTCGACCGAATCTCGCGCATCACGGCGGCAGTTCGCAGGTGGGTGGCGGCGCGGGCGGGTACTACACGCAAGCGCAATACCGTGAACTCGTGGAGTACGCACAGGCGCGGCACATCATGATCGTGCCGGAGATCGATATGCCCGGGCACACCAACGCGGCGCTGGCGAGTTATCCGGAGCTCACGTGTGATGGCGTGGCGCCGCCGCTGTACACGGGCATTCGTGTGGGGTTCAGCACACTCTGTCCGAGCAAGGAAGCCACGTATGAGTTTGTGACGGACGTAGTGCGTGAACTCGCCGAGCTGACGCCCGGGCCGTACCTGCATATGGGCGGCGACGAAGTAGAGAAGCTCACG
>JBBRFQ010000111.1:0-11691 GCA_038224035.1 Gemmatimonadales bacterium | reverse complement strand
AGCAGTATGCCGACCAGCGCGCAGGCATCGACGTATGTCGACTTCGTGCTCGCGCCTGAAAAGATTAGCGAGGCTCTCGTGCAGATGGGGGCGCGCTTTGTGCGGCCCGAATAAGGCGACGCCCCAGCCGACAGCGGCCCTTACGGGTCCGAGTGCGGCGCATCCTACAATATGTTTCGCGATGAAACAACGAGACCTTCATGATCTCTGGCAGCACATCAGTGTCAACAGCGTCGGGGGCCGGGTTAGTTGCCGCACGACGTACGGTCGTCTGTGGAAAGGCACTTTTCCATCCTTGTCCAAAACTTCCGGATCACGACACGACTGAATCCCGGATCATGGCACCGCGGCCTCACGCGTGGTCGGGGAACTCTCGCTTGCGGCCGGGCGATATCGCAGGGCTTCGGCAACATGATCGCCGGCCACGGATTCCACTTGGTCGAGATCGGCGATGGTGCGTGCAACCCGGAGCACGCGATGATAGCCGCGCGCGCTCAGACGGAATCGTTCGGCGGCCGTGACGAGCATGGATCGTGCGCCGCGGTCGAGCAGTGCCGTGGCAAGCAGCAATCGCGATGCGACGCAGGCGTTCGTGTTGGGCGGCATCGCGGCGGATTCGCGATTCGTTCGCGTGTAGCGCACGCGCTGTTGCTCGCGTGCTGCGACGATTCTTTCCGCCAGCTCCGACGAGCGAGTGCCCGGAGCGTACGCATCAAGCGAGGCGGGCGGCACGCGACGCACCTGCACATGGAGATCGATGCGGTCGGCCAACGGACCCGAGAGTCTGGCACGATGCCGATCGAGCTCCGCGGTCGCGCAGGTACACGTACGCTCCGGATCGCCGGCGTAGCCGCAGGGACATGGATTGGTAGCGGCCACCAGCATGAAGCGCGCGGGAAATCGCAGTGACATGGCCGCGCGGGCGAGTGTCACGTGTCCGTCTTCGAGCGGTTGCCGCAGTGTCTCGAGCACGTGTCGCGGAAAGAGCGACAACTCATCAAGAAAGAGCACACCGAGGTGTGCGAGACTCACTTCACCGGGGCGCGGCACACTGCCGCCACCCACCAGGCCAGCCGCAGAAACGGAGTGGTGCGGTGCACGGAACGGGCGCTGCGGCCGCGCAAGGCCAGCGCCAAGCAGGCCCGCGACGGAGTGGACCGCGAGCACTTCGAGTGCTTCGTCGTCGTGCAGTGGCGGGAGGATGCCGGGAAGGCGCCTCGCCAGCATGGTTTTCCCGGCACCCGGTGGACCGACCAGCAAGACGTTGTGTCCGCCGGCCGCCGCAATCTCGAGCGCGCGCAGCGCGAGCTCCTGCCCCACGACGTCCGACATGTCGGGCTCGTCGGGATGCGTGCTCGAAATCGTTGCGGCACCGTGACGGTCGCGAGGTAGGCACGCGTTCTCGGCCAACAACTCCGAGAGCGTTTGACTCGACTGCGGCTGCAGGGCGTGGCCCGTCTCCCGGAGTTGTTGCACAAGCTCCGCGAGCGTGTGCGGTGTGAGCGCACGGACGCCTCGAACACACGCGGCTTCGGCGGCGTTTTGCGGTGGGATCACGAGTACATCGCCGCAGGCCACGGCGCGCCGAGCCACCGCGAGCACGCCGCGCACCGGACGCAGGCAGCCGTCGAGGCCGAGTTCGCCGACCACGCGCAGTCCGCGCAATCGTTCCGGGTCGAGCTGGCCGCTGGCCGCGAGCACACCGAGTGCGATGGGCAGATCGAACGCGGTGCCGGCCTTGGGTAAATCGCCCGGCGACAGACTGACGGTGATCCGCCGCGGAGGCACCGCAAAGCCGGAATTCACGATGGCGGCACTCACGCGATCGCGACTCTCTTTGACCGCCGTCGCGGCCAGGCCCACGAGTGTCCATTGCGGCAGGCCGTTGGCGACATGCACCTCCACGGTGATGTCGACCGCTTCAATACCAAGCACTGCAGCGGAAGTGGCGGCGGCGAGCATGGCAGCATGATGCGCGCGCTGCGCTTCATCGCCATCACCGATTCACCGCGCGCAGGATCATGATCCTGCACCACCGACCGATGTGGGAACGACTATCGCGCGTATCGGAACATCAGCTCCACCAGCTCGTCGTACACGGCATCCGCGTCTCCGCTCTCACCGCGGGCCGCCGCGGCGGCACAGTGCTTGAGATGGTTGCGCATCAACTCACGCGACACACCGCGCAGCGCTTCCTGCACCGACGCCACTTGCGTGAGCACGTCGGCGCACCAGCGCTCGTCATCAACCATTTTCTGCAGCCCGCGCACCTGCCCTTCGATCCGCCGTAGTCGCGCGAGATTGCGCTTCTTGATATCGGCGTCCACGGCGCTCGAATGACGCGCGCCGTCCGTTTCGGCGTCTGACACCGCACAGCCGCAGTGCACTGATACCGTTCCGTCCTCTGACTCCATCGTCGCCCCCGGCGATCAAGCGCTCCAACCCGGACCACTGAATAAAGGAGTTTACCCCAACCCCCTATACGATTGCAGTGCAGGTGGACAGCGCCACGCGCAACATCACCGTGCTCGACGAGCACCTCGAACCGGATGTGGCCGGCAACGCAACACCGTCGGCACTCCGCTAGACTCCATGCCACCATGAGCTTCACACCGCCCGTCGTCGACACCGCGCAGCATCTGTCGTCGCATTTCATTCTGCACCTCGCGCGTGCGCTGCATGCGCACGGCTATCCGGCGCATCGACTCGAGGCGGTGCTCGGCGAAGTCGCGGCGCGGCTCGGTGTCGAAGCGCAGTTCTTCACCACGCCGACGTCCATCTTCGCGGCGTTCGGCACGCAGGATACACAGCGTACGCATCTCATGCGCGTGCAGCCCGGCGAGCCGAATCTCGGACATTTGTCGCGTCTCGACGGCATCATGTCCGAAGTGCTCGATCGGCACATCACCGCGTCCGAAGGGTCGACGCGCATCGTCGCGCTGCTGGCCGAGCCGCCGCGCTGGAGTAAATGGCAGACACTGGTCGCGTTTATCATCGCGTCCGGCGCCGTGTCGTGTTTTTTCGGCGTCACGGTATTTGAAGCGTACATCGCGGGAACGCTTGGATTCGTCGCCGGACTGTGTGCCCTCGCGGCGAGCCGGAACACGAGTCTCGCGCCCGTGCTCGAACCCATGACCGCGGGTGTTGTCTCCACGCTGGCGTTCTTCATTGCCGGCATGACCACCAGCGGCAACGCGTATCAAACGTCGCTGGCCGGACTGATCGTCCTGCTGCCCGGCCTCACGTTTACTATCGGCCTCACCGAACTGAGCACGCGCCATCTCGCATCCGGAACGGCCCGACTCGCCGGCGCGCTCGTCACGTTTCTCGGACTCGGCTTTGGACTCGCACTCGGCGCCAAGGCCGGCGCGTTGCTCGCGGCACTCGTGCTCGGCGGCGACCCCGCGTGGATCGTTGCGTCACCGCGCGTCGCGTGGTGGACGGAAGTGATTGCCGCGGTGCTCGCGCCACTCTGTTTCGCCGTCTTGCTGCGTGCCGATCGCAAGGATGTCGGATGGATTGTGCTCGCCGGCGTCACCGCATTCGTGACGTCGCGCTTTGCCGGACGCGCCATGGGCGAAGAGCTCGGCGCGTTTCTCGGCGCGCTCGTGGTGAGCGCCGGCAGCAATCTGCTCGAACGACTGCGCCGCGCGTCGGCCATGGTGACACAGGTTCCGGGTCTGCTCATCCTCGTGCCGGGCAGCATCGGGTTCCGGTCGGTCACCTCAATGCTCGGCAACGAGACCGTGCTCGGCGTTGAGACGGCTTTTCGCGTGGCGATCATCGGCATCTCGCTGGCCGCGGGACTGCTTGCGGGCAATGTGATTACCGGGTTGTCTCGACCCGAGTATGCCGAGGGTGACCGGGGCGCCTGAGCGATCTGGCGTTTGCTGCAGTCGCACGCAACGGACGTACGGGTTTCGCGGTAAGTCAGTCAACGGTCGCGACGGTCATTCACCGGCGGAGTACCTATGGGCGCGGCGCCCATCGAGCGAGCGTCGCGGGTGCACCTGCAACTGCTGTTACGCGACGTACGGTCACCTGGGTCAAAAGACTTCAGCGCTTCCGACAAAAAACGTGCGGCGCACCGCAGGCAGGGACTACGCTGACCACACACACCGAACCGACCGCACAAAAAACAGCGGGCGCGAGTTCGATCGCGCGCGCTGCGGTTCGGCCGCAGTCGCAGGTTAGTAGCCGAGTCCGAACTGAATCCCATAGTTGTAACGCGTGTTCGCCAGTTCCGCTGCGAAGCCCGATACCCGCCCTTCAATGCGCAGCGGCACACTCCCGAAGCGCTGAATCCACCCCAAACCAGGATCGAGCACGCCGGAGTTCTTCTGCACTTCTTCAAGCGCCGGGCGCGTGCCGTCGGTGTCGAGAAAAACGCGCGCCGTGCCCTTCAGCGCATCGCCCCCTCCACACCGATCACACCACCGGCCGCTTCCGCCAGCTTCACGTTGAGCATCGGACCAACCATCAACTCGGGAATACGTGAGTTCGACGACGGCGACATCATCATCGATAGCCCCGCTTCCGCGCGCGCCGGCTTCTGCGCCGACGCACGGTTAACGGAGGCCAGCGCGAACATTACACCTGCGACAGCAAGAAGCGTCCGACGCATCAGGTCTCCCGGGTTGCTACCGTCGTTCGGTAGGCCGCGCGACCGAATCCGAGTAGCGTGATGGTGAGTGACATTCCAACGATCGTGCACACGGCGAGCGACCAACGAAGCGCGGCCGGATCGCCGAATACATGATCGGTCAGCAGAGCGACGGCGGTAGGCCCGAACGCTCCGGCAAATAAATTGACGACAAGAAAGTACACGGCCGACCCCTGTCCGCGCATCCTTGATGGCAGCGCTTCCGCAACGGCCGCATTGGCGGCCCCCCACGGCATCGCCGCGAACAGGTTCACCGGCACGAGCAGCACGGCCGCCAGCGTTGCGGACGGCACCAGCGGGTACAGCCCGGCGGTGATCAGCAGGCCGAGTGCCGCGTAGATGCCAACGCGCAGCGGCGCGTCTGTTTGCCCGGCGCGCACCCAACGATCGGTGAGTCGACCGCCCAGCAGAGTGCCGGCCACGCCCACCGTCATCGTCAGCGCGCCTTGCAGCGTGCCCGCTTCGGTGGCCGTCCACCCATGCGTGCGCACAAAGAACGTCGCGAGCCACGCGGCAATGCCGTAGTTCACGGCCGCCGAGCAGGCGAAGCCGAGCGACAGCGTGCTCATCGTGCGCGCATGCAATCGGAAGTAACCGATCACCTCAGCGAACGGCAGCACCGCGGCGTTGCTCTCGCGCGGCGGGTCTCGCATGGTCATGGCCAGAACGCCGATCAACAGTCCCGGCAGTCCGACGATGACGAACACGGTCTGCCACGGACGGATCTCGCCGACAATGGGCCACGTCCATCCACTCTGCGCAGCCGTCAGCCCGACGACATACGCACCCAGCGAATACGCGATACCGGAGCCGAGGAAAGTGCCGAGCATGTAGACACTCATCGCGGTGCCGCGTCGCTCCCGCGGAAACGCATCGGCGATCAGTGACACGGCGGACGGACCAAGGGTCGCTTCTCCCACCCCCACGCCGACGCGCAACACGAACAGCTGCGAGAACGATCGGGCGAGTCCGCTGAGCGCGGTCATGGCGCTCCAGAGCACTGCGCCAACCGCCACAATGGCGCGCCGACTGCCGCGGTCGGCCAGACGGCCAATCGGAATGCCAAGCACGGAGTAGAAGACGGCGAAACTGAGCCCCATGAGCAGTGAGACTTGCGTGTCGGACACGCCAAGGTCCCGCTTGATCGGCTCCACCAGCAGCGACAGGATTTGTCGGTCGACGAACCCGCTGACGTTGGCGAGCGTCAGCACGACCACGATGTACCAGGCCTGACGGCTGGTGAGCACATCGCGGTACGCAGGTGGTGCGGGAACCTCGGTGTTTTTCATGCGTGAAGCATGGCATCCTGCGCGCCTTGAGGGGAGATTGTCTGTATGCCCGCTTCCGACGCTCCATTCCGTGTGATTGCCAAACAGCTGTTGCCGCACGGACGACTCGCCGCCGTGGAGCTGCCCGCCGTGTCCCCCGATGCGTCACTGCTCGAGACGCTGGCGAATGGCGAGCGCACGTTGCACGCGGCCGAACGGGAACTCGCACAAGGACTCGCCGTGCCGCGACGCATCTCCTTCATCGGGGGACGCGTCGCGCTGCGCGCCGCGCTCGCGTCGGTGCTGCCCGCGACACGTGACTTCGCGGTACTGCGCACGCCGCGCGGTGCGCCACTGCTGCCGCCCGGCATCCTCGGCTCGGTCAGCCATAAACGTCGCCTCGCCGTCGCTCTCGCAGCGTTGCCGACCGCGGAGGTCCATACGCTTGGCATTGACATCGAGGAAATTCCCGGGGAACGGGAGCTCGGGCGTCTCGATCTCGCACCAAAGATCCTGACGCCGTTCGAGCGCCGTGAGCTTGCGTCGCTCGAAGCCCGCGACGCGCTCGCTTATCGCGAGGCCGTGCGTCTACGATTCGCCCTCAAGGAAGCGGTGTACAAGTCCATCGACCCGCACGTGCAGCGCTACGTGCGGTTTCAGGAAGTCGAAGTGTTTCCCGACAGCGCCGGGGCGACGGATGTACGGTTCTCGCTGCCGGAGTTCGCCGGGCGTCGCATCTCGGTGCGCGCCTGGTGGTCCCGACTCGACTCACATTTGATCGCGACGGCGGTGTGTTCACCGCTCGGGTAGCGTGGTTCGCTGTAGTGCGTTCGGCTGGTACGCCGGCGCGCGTCGGCGCATCACCACGCGTGCGCCGATCGCACGATCAGTTCGCGATGCTCACCAGTTCCACGTCAAACACCAGTGTAGCATGCGGCGGAATATCGCCGGACCCCTGCGCGCCGTAGCCGTACTCCGAGCCGAGCACGAGTCGACGCTTTCCGCCAACGCGCATCCCGGCGACACCGATATCCCAACCCGCGATCACCCGACCGGCTCCCAGCGTGAAGGAGAACGGAGCGCCGGCGCTCCGGTTGCTGTCAAACTCCTGCCCCGTGCGTAGCCAGCCGGTGTAGCGCACCCGCAGCGTCTTTCCGGCGGCGGCCTCTGCCCCGCTCCCAACAAGAATGTCCTGCACGTACAGTCTGGACGCGAGCTCCCTCATGTTGGCGAGATTGACGCCCAACGCCGACGCGAACACCTCGCTCGACGGATCGGACGGTCCGGTCGCGTTGCCGGCGTCGCCGTTCGAGCAAGCGCCGATCGACGCGAGCAGGAACACAGCGGGCATCAGACGCGCCAAGGCGCGAGACGCACGAACAATAAAAGCAAGCTGAATCATGACGACCTGCAAAAAGGTTGCGATTGAAAACCGAAGCGTTGGCTCAACGGCGCTCGGCCACGTGCATGGCCACGCCGCCCGCTAACCAGCGTTTGACGGAGACCACCCGAAAGCCGTTGTCCTCGAGCGCCTGGGAAAAAGCCTGCCACGACATGAAGTGGTCGATGGAGCGCGCAATGTAGCCATATACCACAGGCGAACGATGCCAGGTCCATCCCACCATGTTGCCGGCTGCAGACAGGTACCAGAGCAACCCAACCCGCCACGGCGCGAACTCAGGGCGATAGAAATCGAGCGTCACATACGTGCCCCCTGCTCGTAGTACACGCGCCGCCTCCCGTATGGCCACGATCGGGTCGGGCGCGTTTCGCACAGCGTAGCCGGCGGTGATGGCATCGATGCTGCCGTCGGGCACCGCAAGGGCTGACATATCTCCCGTGGCCACACGCACCGCGTCGGCCGTGTCTCGATCCGCGCCTCTCAGCCGTTCCTGCGCCAGCCGGGTCATCGCTGCCGAGGCATCAACCCCCAACACACGAAGCCCCGGGTGCCGGGGCCCGGCGACACGGGCAATCCCGATCGCCAGATCTCCGGTACCGCATGCCAGATCCAGCAGCTGCGGCGCTGACCCCGCCGACTTCAGCCGCGTCGCCACTACGCGCAGTGCCTCGGATTTCCATCGGGCGTCCATCCCGAAGGAAAACACGCGGGTGAACGCATCATATCGAGGCGCGATGACGTCGAACATCGGCGTGACGAACGCCTGCTTTCGCGCCGGATCGGCCAGATAGGCCTCCAGATCAAGCGAAGCAAGCTGTTGCGCGGCAGATCGTTCTATTGCCGCGGGTTCAAAAGCCGACCCGGAATGGCGATCTTTTATGTTATGACTCACCTGAACACGATAGTCGAAGTTTCGCCGGTGACCATGCGTCGCCGTTCAGGTCGCGCCAGCCGCGACGTGCTCATGGCGGTGGCGGGCGGCGCGGTGGCGCTCGCGATCGTGTTCGCCATCCGCGATCGCCTGCCGTCGGCTCCCGCGCCGGCGCCTGAGATTTCGCGCGACGCCGTGGCCAACGAGGCCGCCGCGACCATCAACGCCCTGGCCGGTGAGGCGCCGCAGGGCGCGCTGGCGAGCAGCCCGCAGGGACTCGGCGCGTTTCCCGTGCACGATCTGGCGGGCGCCACGGTGCCCATTGTTGCCAACGGGCAACCCGCCATCGTCATGATCAACTCCCGCACGTGCGGCTATTGCAAGCTCGCACTGCGCGATCTCGGCGAATACGCCAAAGGGCGACCGGTGCCAGGACTTCGCATGCTCACGCTCGAGGGAGCGGCCGACGGCGAACCGATGCTGCAGGCGGCTGGTCTGAACGGTGCGGTGCCACTCGGACCGGCCACGTCACAGTCTCAGGTGCTCCTGACGTTCCGCTATCGTGGCACGCCAACGTTCGTCGCGGTCGATGCGGAAGGACGCATTCGCGGCACGATGCCGGGATACGCGGGGCCCGAGCGCATGGCGACGTGGTTCGATGTCATGCTGGGTGACCGCGTCGCCCCCTGAACAACGCTAGATGGCGCGCGTGAGTCGCCTCGCGTCGAGTGTAATCAGAATTGCGCACAAGGTGATGGTGACGGCCGACACCGCACACCACGGGCAGAACGACTGCAAAACTACGAACTCCGCGTACTTCAGCCGGATCGTGAAGAGCACCGCACCCCAGATCAGCACCTGTAGCGCGCGGGTGATTCTGAGATCATCGGCGAAGCGCGGATTGGCGCCGATCAACGCCAGCACAAAGAGCAGCGCGTAGCCGATGGTGCCGATAAGCGCGACATCCACGCCAAGAAACCACCCGTACTTGCTCCCCTGCACCAGCGAGCAGCCGCCGGAGCCGCTGCACGCGAGCGAGCCAGCCTTGCCAAGCTTCCACAAGTGAAGATACAGCGCCACCAACCCTGAGATCAGGCTGGCGATCGCAATGAGCATGCGTTGCATGGCGTGCGCGAGTGAGGCGTGAAAGGATTGCCCAAATATGATTGGCACGTACGTTGTGTCGCCATGACCTCTTCGAATTCCGAAACCGCCGCGTTGGCCCTCGAACGCATGCGCACGGTTGCGCGCACACGCTGGCGTCTCGCTGGTGCGCTGACCATCGCGATGGTCGCTGTGTACTTCGGGTTCCTGTCGTTGGTGGCGTGGTCGCCTTCGACACTCGGAAAGACACTCACGCCGGGACTGTCCCTCGGCGTGTTGCTCGGCGCACTCGTCATCGTCTGCGCCTGGCTGCTCACGTGGGTGTACGTGCGATGGGCCAACGCCGTCTACGATCCCATGGTTGCCGAGCAGCGCGCTGCACTACGTGACGCCGCCTCGGACTCGTCAGAGCGGAATCGCGGAGATCGCGCATGATGCAGCCCGCTACCAGCATCGGCGAACCAAACGCCGTCGCGATCGCGTTCTTCGCCGTGTTCATCACCGCCACGCTCGGGATCACGTACTGGGCGGCACGACGCACTCGCACTACGGACGATTTTTACGCGGCGGGCCGAACGGTCACGGCTGGACAGAATGGCCTCGCCCTCGCCGGCGACTATATGAGCGCGGCGTCGTTTCTTGGAATCGCCGGCTTGGTCGCGACCTCGGGCTTCGATGGGTTGCTCTACTCCACCGGCTGGCTGGTCGGCTGGCCGGTGGTGCTCTTTCTCGTTGCGGAGCCGTTGCGCAATCTGGGACGCTACACGTTTGCCGACGTCGTCGCGGCGCGACTGAATCCGCGGCCGGTTCGCATCGCCGCCGCCGTCGGGACGCTCGCGACCATCACGTTTTATCTCATCGCGCAAATGGTTGGCGCGGGTGGTCTCATTCGTCTGCTGCTCGGCGTGCCCTATGAAATCGCCGTGATCGGCGTGGGCTTCGCGATGATGGCGTACGTGTTGTTCGGCGGCATGCTCGCGACCACGTGGGTGCAGATCGTGAAAGCCGTATTGCTGCTTGGCGGCGCGGCGATGCTCGCGCTGCTGGTCCTCTCCCGCTTCAACTTCTCGCCGCTGCAGTTATTCGCTGCCGCCGCCGAGCAATACGGGAGCGGCGTGCTCGCGCCGGGCAAGCTGGTGCAGAATCCGCTCGACGCCATCTCGCTGGGCATCGCCCTCATGTTCGGCACGGCCGGGTTGCCGCATATTCTCATGCGATTCTACACCGTGCCCGACGCCCGCGCGGCGCGTCGTTCGGTGTTTTTCGCCACGGGGCTGATCGGGCTTTTCTATCTGCTCACGTTCATTCTCGGGTTCGGCGCGATGGTGCTGGTGGGTCCGGACGCGATCCGTGCCGTTGATGCCGGCGGCAACATGGCCGCGCCCCTGCTGGCGGAGTTGCTGGGCGGTCGTCCATTCCTCGGGTTCATCGCGGCGGTCGCCTTTGCGACGATTCTCGCGGTGGTCGCCGGCCTGGCACTGTCGGGTGCGGCCGCGATCTCGCATGACATCTGGGCGAGCGTGATTCGCCGAGGCAAGCCAAAGCCCGGTGAGGAGTTGCGCGTGGCGCGCATCGCGACGGTGTGTCTCGCACTCATCGCGATGGCCCTCGGCATTGTGTTCAAGGGGCAAAACGTGGCGTTCATGGTCGGCCTGGCATTTGCCATCGCGGCCAGCGGCAACTTCCCGGCCCTCTTGCTGGCCGTCTTTTGGCCGCGGACCAGTACCGCCGGCGCGGCGTCGAGCATGGTGGTGGGCACGATCACCACGGTTGGACTGATCACGCTCTCCCCCGCCATTCAGATGGATCTGCTGCAACACGAGTCGGCGTTCTTCCCGCTCCGGAATCCGGCGCTGGTCTCGGTGCCCGTCTCGTTTGCCGTGGGAATCCTGGTTTCGCTGCTTCGACCAGACCGGGACGGCGCGGCACGGTTCGCGGCCCTTGAGCGGCGCACGTTGCTTGGCGCGGAGGACCCCGTCGAGCCGCTTCCGGGCGCTTAGCGCGCGGTACAGCATCGGCTTTTTTTGCCGTCGGTTTTTTCGGTCGGCAAATCTGACCGACGTGCTTAAGTGCGCGGTTGACGCCGCCGCCTGCGCCCGTCAGGCCAGCACCTCGCCGCTTTCCCTTTTCCGGATTACAGTAAATCTTTTAAGTACAATACCTTACGTTACTTATTCGCCTACCGGTTGGTGAGATGAAGGCAAATCGGTGATCTTTGGCACAAACGTTGCTCTTATATGGATTCGGTAGGCAACTCTGCCTAATGTGGGGCTTGCACCACTCCTCGCCGATCCTCGCACACTATGTGGCTGTCGCTTTACTCCGGTTCGAGTGCCAACGATTTGGTGGTGGACGCTACCCTGCGGCTGCTTCCCTCCGCGCC
>JBBRFQ010000110.1:0-11704 GCA_038224035.1 Gemmatimonadales bacterium | reverse complement strand
ACGCAACCGACGGGCGAGGAGCGGCTGCCCGTGTTTGGTGCGCCCAATGGCGAGCGACTGCCCGCGTATTGGCGCAGCGACATCTCCGCGAGCTGGTATCGGCCCATTGGCGGCGGACGCGCCATGGTGCTCTGGGGTGACCTGTCCAACCTGTTCAACCGCGGCAACGTGATGCGCTATCGGTGGAGTGCCGACTATCGCGAGCGCCTGCCGGTCCTTGCTCCCTTCAACCGAGCCCTCTATGCCGGCGCTACGCTTCTCTACTGAGTGCACCCGACGTATCGTCAACAGCACGATGCTGCTCGCGTGCATGACCGTCCCGCCCTTGCACGCACAGTCCGTCCCGGCGCCACTCGTCGGCGCCGCTCGATGGGCCGACAGCGCGCAGACAGGCATCGAACGCGCTGTGCTCGCGAACGATGCCGCTGCGTTGGTTAGTGTCGGGGTCATGCTCGACCGAGCGCTGACAGCGTTTCCCAACGACCCATTGCTCCTGCACTATCGCGCGTATGGGCTGTATCGGGAAACAATGGGACGCGACCCGGACGATGACATGTCAGAGGCGACCGAGCAGAAGTTGAAATCGGCTATCGCACTGCTCGAGCGTTCGGCTGCGGCCCGACCGCTGCCCGAGACGCAGGCGCTGTTGTCGTCTTGCCTGGGCGTGCTTGCAGGCACGGGGATGATCAACGGAATGCGCTACGGCAACGCGGCGAGTGACGCCGGTGCTGCAGCGCGCGCGTTGGGGCCGAACAATCCGCGCGTGGCGCTGTTGGCCGGGATCGGCGCCTGGTTTACGCCGTCCATGTGGGGAGGCGGAAAAGACAAAGGCTTTGCGTTGGTACAGCAAGCGATCAGCGCCTTCGCGAAGGATCAACCGGCGCGTCCACTGCCTTCGTGGGGAGCCGCCGAAGCGTATGCATGGCTTGGACAAATGGAAAGGGATCGCGGGAATGTGAGCGCGGCCCGCGCCGCGTACGATCGCGCGCTGGCCATTGCTCCCGAGTACCGGTGGGTGCGTGACGAGCTGCGACCAGCGCTCGGCGCCCCCCGATGACAGCGTCGCCCCGTTGGATCACGTGGGTCCGCTGGAGCGCATGGTACACGGCGGCATGGTCACCACTGGTGTTGGTGTATGCCACACTGATTGGCGCCTCGGGCAAAGTCTCGGCGGGCACCGCGATCAACGCGGCGTTCACCACAATCGTGTGGGCAGCGGTCCTCGGCGTGGGCGTGGTGCGGATTGCACAGCGTTGGACATGGCCCGCCCGTCCCACGCCGCGATTTTTTCTGGTCCATGCGGGGATGGCGCTCATCTATGCGGGCCTCTGGGACGGATTTATCCTGCTTGGCATCCGCCAGAGCGTGACCAGCTGGCAACTCGTGGGCGAAGAGGTGGCCGCCTGGCTGCACTGGCAGACTTTTGAGGGCGTGTTGATCTACGCCGCGCTGTGTGGGGTGACCTGGGCGAGACAGTCTGCGGCGCGAGGGCGCGCGCAGGAATCACGCGTGGCGCACGTCGAAGCGCAGCGGGCTCGCGCTGAACTGGAAGCGCTCCGAGGACGGCTCGACCCACACTTTCTCTTCAACACGCTGCATTCCGTCACCGTCCTCATTCAACACGATCCGGTCGCGGCGGCGTTGGCGGTGGAGCGACTGAGCGCGTTGCTGCGGTATGTGCTCGATGCGCGTCAGGGAGGGCGCGACGAGGTACTGCTCGCGGACGAGGTCGCGTTTACTGACGCGTATCTCGCGTTGGAGTCGCTACGTTTTGGAGAACGGTTGCGTGTGGACCGCGACATTTCAGCCGACGCGTTACGTCAGCGTGTGCCAAGCTTTGTGTTGCAATCGCTGGTGGAGAATGCGGTGAAACACAGCATCGCACCACGGAGCGCCGGCGGCGTGGTACGACTCGGTGGACGCATTGAAGGCGCGCAGCTCGTTCTGCAAGTGAGCGATGATGGACCGGGATCGTTGCCGCACGACGACACGCGCGGACTGGGCGTTGGACTTCATGCGTTGCGGCAGCGCATGACGGTGCTCTACGGAGATTCCGCGCGGGTCGATGTGCGCGCGGTCGCGGGTGAAGGGTTCGGCGTTTCGGTGTACCTCCCGCTATGAATGCGCCTCTGACAGTGCTCGTTTGTGAAGACGAGCCTCTGGCGCGACTGCATCTTCGCGGCTTGATCGAATCCACGCCGAGCCTGCTGTGGGTTGGCGAGGTGGCCGATGGCAGTAATGCCGTGACGCTCATCGACCGACTCCGGCCGGCAATCATCTTTCTTGATATCGCAATGCCGGAGTTGAATGGTCTGGAAGTGCTCGAACGTATTGCGCACCGGCCGGCCGTCGTGTTTACCACGGCGTTTGACGCGCATGCCGTGCAGGCGTTTGAGCTTGGCGCGGTCGACTACCTGCTCAAACCGTTTGGTCCGGAACGCTTTGCCACGGCCGTTGCGCGAGTGGAACGTTCATTGTCGATCGAGAGCGGCGACACGTCGGTGGCGGAACGCGTCCGGGCCACGCATGGCGCGTTGACACGTGTGTTCGTGCGTGAGCGGGGACGCATTGTCCCGATCATGGTGCAGGAGATCGAGCGGCTGGAAGCAGAAGACGACTACGTGACGATTTTTTCGCGCGGCCGTCGATATGTGCTCACGATCACGCTCGCGGCGCTGCTCACGAAACTCGACGGGCGGCGTTTTATCCGCATCCATCGATCCCACGCCGTCAACCTCGACTATGTCGCGGCCCTCATTCCGTTTGACTCGGCGCGGCTCTGCGTGGAAATGCGGGACGGTGCACGGATCACGGCGAGCCGCAGTGGGACACAGGTGTTGCGGACGCTGACGGTGTAGCGGGTCGGTTGCCGGTTTCCGCCGCTGGACGAAGTCTCGGTTGGGCGTCATGTTGTTATCGACATCGTGCACCCAACACTTCGGGACCATGCCCACCACACGTGAACTTGTCGGAATGTCGCGACACGCGCTTCGAGCCGGCGCGGCGCTCGGTCTGTGCGCAACCAGCGTGTGTTTGTCGTACGCGCAACCCGCACGCAATGCGCGACCGGCGCCATCCGTCGCCTCATCAGCTCAACAGCCGGGCGTCCGGCTGACACCCATTCGCACCATCGGCACGCTGGACGGGCCACCCGAATATGCGTTCGGGCAACTTGGTGAGATTGCGGTGGACAAGCGTGGCCGGATGTACACGTACGACCAGAAAGACCATCAACTGCGTGCGTACGACGCGGCCGGTAAGTTCGTCGCAAAGATAGGACGGCGTGGATCGGGGCCCGGGGAATACCAGGGTGTGGGTGGTTTGACGATTGTCGCGGATTCCTTCATGGCGATTCACGACCCGTCACTGGCGCGCATTACACTGTTTGCACCCTCGGGCAAGCTTTATCGGACCATCAGCGAACCGCGTGCGACATCCTGGGGTGGGGCATCGTTCTTCGCCGACAACGCCGGCCGAGTGTTCGTACGAATTTCCGTGCGCAAACCCGGCGCTCGTGAGGGATCCGAAGGGCCAGACGCAATTGCCGGCGCCCGATTTCTCGGGTTCGAAACCAACGGCCGTTTGGTTGACTCAATCCCCGTGGTGTTTCCCAAACTCGCCAAGCCACAACCGCGAGGCTTTTATCTGATGCTGGCCGAGGGAGGCCACATGGCTTTTCTCCCCGAGCCTGTGGTCGTGCCATCTCCCACTGGGGCAATTGTCGCGGGCACCGGCGAAACGATGCGCTTCTCCATCACGCCACGCCAAGGCGCGCCACGGGTAGTGGAGCAACCGTGGACACCCGTCGCCCTCACGTCGGGCGAGCGCGCGAACTGGGAGCAGTGGGCGACGTACATGTCGAAGCAGGATGATGGCCGATTCACGTACACGATTCCAAGCCGGAAACCGGCCTTCAACGACATCAGGGTTGATCTCGACGGCCGCATCTGGGTATCGATGTTTGCGACGGCGGAGAAGCGCGACATCACGCCGCGCGCTGCGGGTGACAAACGACCACTGCTGGTGTGGAGACAACGCGCCACGTTCGATGTGTACAGTGCGTCGGGTGCGTTCCTCGGGCGTGTCGAGTTGCCACCCTTGCAGGGGCTGATTCAGGCCGCCGGCGATCAACTCTTCGCGATGGGGAAAGGGCCGGATGATGAGCAGATCATCACGGTGTATCGCGTGAGTGGATTGAAGCAGTAGCGTTCACGGACCATGAATCCGGCCGTAGTTGCCCGGCCGGGACGATCGACGGCGCCGCGCCGCCGAACTCCTCAGTTCCGCAGCTCGTTGAGTCGCGGATTGACAATGGTATTGTAGATTGATCCGAACGTAAAACTGATGCCAACCGATGCGCTCAGCCGATACGCCGTGGCCAGCGCGCGCTGCCGTGTGAGCACTTCATCGTTGCTGGCCTCGCCTCGCGGCAAGTACAACTGGTCCTGCACCTTGGCCGCCTGGGCACTCAGATCGAGCGAGAGCCCGCGCGTGAGCCGAAACTCGGTGCGGGCAAAGAAGGACAGGTTGTAGCGCTCAAAATCGTGCAGGAACTGTGTGTAGCGCAGTGAGCCGTCGATGGTACCCCAGGCCATGCGTGATTCCCCCGCGATCACGGCCTGCGCCACCGGTCGGTGTTCCGTGGTTCGATTAAACAGTGTGATCTGTCGGTAGTCGTAGTAGCGACTGCCCAGCGCGACCAGCGCAATCAACTGTCGACTGGTCGCCTCTGACCACGGAAACACATTGTACTCGCCCGTGACATCAAAGCCCGCCGACGCATCCTGATTGTTGAACTCGGAGCGGCCGCCGTTGAATTGCGTGCCCACAGACCAGTGCGCCGTCAGACTGCGTACCACGCGGGCGTTGAGCTCGGCGTTCCGCAACACAAACTGACGTTCTGTGCCATCGCGGAGCGTGAAGCGCTGGGCCTGATACTCGTTCTCTGCATCAAACGTCAGTTTCCACGTCTCGGTAACGCGCGTCGCGCTGAACGCACCGGACAGTTCGTATTCGCTGGCGCGACTTTCCGCATCGCCGTTGCCGCTCAGTCGAAATCGGTAGACCCACAGGTTCCAGCGGTCGCTCAGCCCGGCCGCATCGGCCGCCGCTTCAGCTTCAGGCGCCGCATACGTGACGATGAACTGATCGCTGCCCACAAAGCGCGCGGCGTTCGAGACGAGTCCGAGATTGATGCTGCGCGACAGCGCGCGACGCTGCATGTCGTCGCTCGAGTTTGGCGGCACGTTCACCTGCAGCGTATCAACCGCGGGTGCCAAACGTCGCTGCGCGATGAACTGCAGCGTGTACGCGCTGCCGCCGGCACCCGTGGTCAGCCGCGTGATGAGGAGATGCAGGTCAGCGTCCAGTCGGTCCTGGGTCCAGATGGCGAAGGGATGTTCGTTGACGATGAAGTTCCGGTCGCACCCGCCTGACGGACAGTCGAGAAACACACGGAGGCGAATATCCGTGGGCGTTTGCGCCTGCACGAACGCTGGCAGCCCCAGCAGCATACAGCATGCGAAGCGGATCAGCAGCCTGGTCAGAGCGATCATGGTGAGTCGGGTAGTGCGCGGCGCGCCGCCTCAGGGAACGTCCGGCGGCAACTCAACCGTCAGCATGCAGCTTACCCTGACGCGTGCATGATCGCCACCACGCGTGTGACCACCGCCGAAAAGAGCCGATAGTTCGACTCGAACGTAGCTGTGACGGCGGCGTCGATGTGGACCTGCCAGATCTCGCCGAAACGCCGCTCGATAGACAAGCCGCTCTCCGGATTCAGCCGCGCGGGCGTTCGCCGAAGATTTTTTCTACCATCGACGGTGAGTACTTCGATTTGGCGGCGAGCCGGGCCGAAGACAGCTTAGAAGCGCGGCATTGACATGCTGCCTCACCCTGTCGCCAACGGAGAACGACATGCGCGCCCGCTTCCCATACCGAACTGCCCGCGAATTGCTGCTGCGTCCTCCAACCCGGACGCTGCATCCCGTGCATGTGCACCATGAACGCATCGAAGACTACCACATGGCCGTGGCGAGCCTGGCGCATGAAGCGGTGACCGCGCCGGGCACGGAACCGGCGATGGGGAAGCCGAACCCGGGCGCGTCGCAACTGCAGTGCGTACTCGACCGGATCGCGGAAGATCTCACCGGCGCGACGCGAGAGCTCGAGCTGCTGCTGGACTCGCTGTCCGCAGAAGTCCGTCGGGCAAACGTGCACGCCATCGCGATGCTCTCGCGCGCGCACGACGACTGTTGCCAGGAGCTGGCCGAGGCGGGAGATGCGCTCCGCACCGGGAGCAGTGTGCACGTGCGTGTACGTCTGGCACGGCTGTTTGCGGCGGTGGGGCGCGCGGAGCAAGCGCACTACTACCTGCGAACGGCGCGCCTGCCAGCCGCCTAGGCTCAGAGTGTGAGTGGCTGTCGGGTGATGAGGTCGATCAGCTGGGACGTGGAGTTCTCGATCTTCCGTCCCAGCGTGATCGCGTAGTACATCACGCGTGCCCCTTCCACGATGCCCACTTGCCGCACACCATACCGAGCCCGCGCCTCCTCGGCGATGGCCACCGGCAGCGCAATGAGTCCGAGCCCGGATCGTCCCAGTTCTTTCAGCAGCGCGCTGTCATCGACCTCGGCGACGATGCGGGGATGCAGCCCCTCGACCGCAAACCACGCGTCGAGCGCCTGCCGCAGCACGCTGCCCTGGGGTGGCATCAGCAAGGGCGCGCCCGCCAGTGATCCCGGAAAGCCACGCTTGTACGTGCGGGCGAGTTCCGGACTGGCAAAGAGCGCGACCTCAGATTCGCCGAGGGAATGCGCGCGCCCCGTCATGCGGCCGGCGGCCGGAGCGTCGAGCAGGACCACATCCAGCGCGCGATCGTCGAGCAGGCCAAGGAGCGCCTCCGGGGTCCCCTCGCGGACCACCAGCTGTGGCGCCTCCGGGAGCTGTAAGGCCGGGACCAGAAAGCGGTGCACCAGCAGCTTGGGTATCCCGTCGGTCACGCCCAGTCGCAACGATGTCGAGCGTCCGGTTGGCAGCCCCGCAAATGCGTCGTGCACTTCGCGTTCAAGCGAGAACACTTCCTCGGCAAAACGGAACAGCAGGTGACCGGCTTCCGTCAGCTGCCGGTCGCGTCCTTCACCCTCGAACAGCGTCGCCCCGATCGTGCGCTCAAACTGTCGCAACTGCGAGCTCACGGTGGGCTGCGTGAGGTTGAGGGTACGTGCGGCGGCCGTCACGCTACCCACACGCGCGACGGTCCAGAAGTAGCGTAGGTGATTGTAATTGACGGAGCTCAGCATGAAACAGACACACCCGGCTGGGGGAGGCGACCTCGCTGCCCGTGGAGACGCGAATGCCTGAAGCTACTGGGTCAGACAGGCTTCCGTGCCCAGACCGCTAAGCACATCGAGCACCTGCCTCGTGATGTCTGCCTCCGATGACAAGACAAAAAGCGAGCCCAGCGCGTCCCGATCCACGATTGCGTGCCAGCCGTCGCGCTCTTGTACCACGCGCATGGCGCGCCGCACGCACGCGGCGAGCGGCGCCTGAAGTGCCTCACGTCGCTGCATGACCGACGCATTCAATCGTTGTACCATGTCTTCAAGCTGCAACTCGCGCGCCCGCAATGTCAGCGTCGCGGCCTCGCGTTGTGTCGGGGTGAGATCCTGCTGCCGCTGCGAGAATGCCTCAACTGCGCGCTGCAGTGAATCGGCCGCCAGTCGCACTCGCGTTTCGGCGAGGCGTACCTCGTCCGCGAATTCGGAAGCGACCGCATCGCGTCCGGGCACCGAGTCGAGGAGCTGTTGCACGTTCACAAAGGCGATGCGCGGGGTGAGCGGCCCACGGCTCGAGGACCGCTGAGCGTCAGCCGGCGCGGCCAGCAGCGTGAGCAACAGGGCGGAGAGAATCGTTGAAAACCGTACCGAGGGTTCGATCACCGGAACGCAGCGGGACGTCTTCGGGAGGCTCATGCGAACTCCATGTCAATGGGGAACAGCGCGCGGCGCGCGTCCCTCGCGCGTCCTACCGGCTTCACGCAACGTAGCGGAAGTCACTCGCGCATTGGCCGTTCGGAGGTGTCAACGATTCAATGCCGGCGATAGAGAACGAGACGAGGGGCTTCGGCCGAGCCGGCGACTCGTCGATGACGCGTTGATGACGCGCCAGATTGCGAACGGCACGGCGCGCGATGTTGCCCCGCTCGCGTCAGGGAAACACCGACTGGCGGATTGATTTCTAATATTCTACTATTCAATCAAGTATTAGCCAATTGCCCGAACCACCGGCCCCACGCCGGCTCCCCTCAGGAGGTCGCCATGCTCGTTCGTCAGATCCTCGACCCCATGCTCGCCCAGTACGCATACCTCATCGGATGCCCACGTACCGGCGAGGCGATCGTCATGGACCCCGAGCGCGACATCGATCGCTATCTCGAACTCGCCGCGCAGCACAAGCTGCGCATCGTGGCCGCGGCCGACACGCACATTCACGCGGACTACCTCTCAGGACTGCGCGAGTTTGCCGAGCGTGGTATCACCGTGTATGCCTCGGGTGAAGGCGGTCCGGATTGGCAGTACGAATGGCTGATCGGGTCGAACTACAAACACCGCCTCGTCACCGATGGCGATGTCTTCACGGTGGGAAACATCGAGTTCACCGTCGTACACACACCGGGACACACGCCCGAGCATGTCGCTTACCTGGTGAAGGATCTGGGCGCCGGCGCCACGGATCCGATGGGGATGGTCACCGGTGATTTTGTGTTCGTCGGCGATCTGGGTCGCCCGGACTTGCTGGAAGAGGCCGCCGGCATGGTGGGCACGATGGTACCGGGTGCGAAGCAGCTCTACCGCTCCGTGGAGGCCTTCAAATCGCTGCCGCCCTTCATTCAAGTTTGGCCCGCGCATGGGGCGGGATCTGCGTGCGGTAAATCGCTCGGCGATGTGCCGAGTTCAACCGTTGGCTACGAGCTGCGCACAAATCCCGCGATTCACGCCTCGGCCACCGAAGGTGAGTTCGTCGACTACATCCTTTCCGGTCAGCCGGAGCCGCCACCGTATTTCGCGCGCATGAAGCGGGACAATCGCGCCGGGCCGACAGTGTTGGGTGCTGTCCCCACGGTTGCGCATCTCGGCGCCGAGCATCTGAGCGCGCTCGCTGGTCGCACCGATCTCGCGATCCTTGATACGCGTGGCCGCAAGGCGTTTCTCGCCGGTCACGTTCCGGCAAGCATTCTCGCCGAGCTCCACTATCAGTTCGTCAACATCGCGGGTTCGTTCATTGAGGAAGGTACGCCGGTGTATTTGGTCGTCGACGAGGCCGACGTCGACGAAGCAGTGCGCGCACTCAGTCGCATCGGGATCGACGACGTACGCGGTTACCTCACCCCTGCGGACATCGCGGCGTACGCTGCGAGCGGTGGTACCCTGACGTCGATTCCGTCCATCGACATGGCGGAGCTTGAGCGGCGGCGTTTGCAGGGCCATGTCAACATTCTCGATGTGCGTGGCAAGGCGGATTTTGATGTGCGCCATGTGCCGGGCGCGATCAACGTGGCACATACACGGTTGCTGGTGCGGCTCGGCGACGTGCCGAAGGACCAGCCGCTGCTGGTGCACTGCAATAGCGGCGCGCGGTCCGCGCACGCAGTTTCGCTGCTCGAGCGGCACGGATACCACGTAACCAACGTCGCCGATCTGATGTCCAACTACGAAGAACACACGACGGCCACGTCAGCCATCGCGTAAACACGTTCGCGATACCACCGAGGCGGCGGCGCGCGTCTGGCGCCGTCGCCGTGCTACTCCCCTCCAATGCTCGGAGCGACGATGTCAACTGCACTCGCCTACCCACCGCCAGCCAATGAAGCTGATCTCAACGCGCTGGCAGCGCGACTCGAGCGTGCCACGCAATCCATCGAAGCGCTGACCACGCTCGTCATGCCTCTGCTGGCCGTTGCTGCGGACTCAGCGGACGAGTTCGTCTCGCGTGCGGATGCCCGAGGCGTGCACCTTGATGCGCGCTTGCATGACGCGGTCGTGCTGCTTGAACGGCTCACCGCCCCCAACACGATGCGCGTGCTCACCGCCTTGCTTGATCGCCTGCCACAGCTGGAGCAGCTACTGACCGTGGCCGAACAGGCGCCGGGGATGTTCGCGCTCGGCGTGGATGCGATGGACGAGGTGATGCGCGATCTGCAGGACAAGGGTGCCGATAACGTGGTCACACTCATCGGCCGCATGGGCGCCTCACTGGCGACGGCGGCGAGCACCAAGCCGGCACCCGTCGGACTCTTTGGCTTGCTGGGCGCACTCAACAATCCCGACGTCAAACACGCGCTCGGCTTGCTGCTCACTTTCGCGGCCGAGCTTGGCCGTCAACAGGATAATGGATCCCGAGGGAGGAGCAACTCATGATGGCGACGAATAACACCCCCGACATCGACTCGTACGAAGTGGTTATCGTGGGGGGAGGCAGTGGTGGCTTGTCTGTCGCGGCGCAGCTGCGCAACCGACCTGACGCACCCAGCGTGGCCGTGATCGAACCCAGCGACAAGCACTACTACCAACCGCTGTGGACGCTGGTGGGCGGCGGCGTCTTTCCGCGAGAGGACTCGGAGCGCAACGAGGCCGATTTCATGCCGCCTGGCGTGACGTGGATTCGTGAGCGCGTGGCCGCCTTTAAGCCCGACGCGCATACCGTGACGCTCGACTCCGGTCGCGTCGTGCGCTATGAGCAACTCGTTGTGGCTGCCGGCATACAGCTCGACTGGCACAAGATTCCGGGACTTGCCGAGAGTGTCGGAAAGCCGGGTACCGGTGTGGTCAGCAACTACTCTTACGACACGGTGTCCTCGACGTGGGAAGCGATTCGTACGTTCAAGGGCGGCACCGCGATCTTTACCGATCCGAAGACAGCCGTGAAGTGCGGTGGTGCACCGCAAAAGATCATGTATCTCGCGGAAGAATCGTTTCGAAAGCAGGGGGTCCGGGACAAGAGCCGCGTGATCTTCATGAACGCGAAGCCGACCAATTTCACCGCGCCTGCGTACGGCGTGACGCTCCGCAGAATCTGCGAGGAGCGCGGCATCGAGATTCAGCTGGAGCATGATCTGGTGGAACTGCGGCCGGACACGCGCGAGGCGGTATTCCGCAAGAGTGACGGCTCCGACGTGGTGATGCACTACGACCTTATACATGTCACGCCGCCGCAGAGTGCACCCGACTTTCTGAAGACCAGTCCACTGGCGAATGCTGATGGCTGGGTCGAGGTGGACAAGCACACGCTCGCGCATGTGCGCTATCCTGACGTGTTCGCGATTGGTGACAACAGCAGTCTGCCCACCTCGAAAACGGGTGCGGCGGTTCGTGGGCAGACACCGGTGCTGGTGGCCAACCTGATGGCGCACCGAGCGAGGCAGGCGATGACAGCCTCGTACGATGGCTACACGGCGTGTCCGGTGGTGACCGGCTACGGGAAACTGATCATGGCCGAGTTCGACTACAGCAAGAACCCGAAGGAGTCGTTTCCGTTTGATCAGAATATGGAGCGGTACAGCATGTACGCGCTGAAGGCGTACGCGCTGCCTCGGCTGTATTGGCACGGCATGTTGCGCGGACGCATGTAGTGCCGGTGTTCGCTGAGTATGTTGCATGATTACCAACGTCCCTCAGACACACCGGATTCCGATGCCAGTTTCGCT
>JBBRFQ010000109.1:0-11785 GCA_038224035.1 Gemmatimonadales bacterium | reverse complement strand
GGCCAGACGGCGACCGCGTCAATCACGGTAGCCGCGCTGTCTCCGGCCCTGACCGGCTTCACGGTGACGCCGCCGACCGGTGCGCTCCTTGTTGGCCAGACGCTTCCGCTGGTCGCCACGCCGGTCAATCCGGCGGGCGTGACGGTAACCGTCTCATACGTCTCAAACGCGACCGCCGTCGCGACGGTCTCAGCGGCCGGCGTCGTCTCGGCGGTCAGTCCCGGTAGCGCCACGATTACGGTGACGGCGCAAGGCAGTGGCAGCGGCTTTGCCACCACGTCGATCGTGCGCACGTCCGCCATCACGGTGGCCGCCGATCCGTGCGCGCCGATCGCGGTTACGTTGCCGCTGACGCGCAACGGCACGCTCACCGCCAGCAGCTGCATCGTCACGGGCGGCGTGCAGCGTCGCGGTGAGGTGTTGCGCACCACCTTGGCGGCGGCCACCGCGCTCGAACTACGCCTGACGCCCACCGGATTTGCGCCGTACATCTCGGCGTCACCCGTGGGCGAAGTGGACTTAATTTTCAGCACCCGCGGGCTCGGCGAAGAAGCGCGCCGCATCTGGCATTTGCCCGCTGGCCCCACGGAAATGCGTATCGGCGCGGCGGCGGCAGGACAGACGGGCGCATTCACGCTGCAGGTCACATCGGTGAATCCAAGCGTGGAGAACTGTGTATCGGTCATTCTGGGTGGCAGCGTGTCGTCGTCGCAGACGTTGTCGGCGACCGACTGCCGCATCCTCAACACGTCGGCCGATGAGTATCTCGTGTATTCCACCCGCCCCTGCGTGATCACGATGAATCGCGTGACGACGGCCGGCGGCATGGCCGATCCGCTCCTTGAAGCCTTCGCGGCCAATACCTTGATTGCGTCCGACGATGATGGTGGTGGTGGCACCAACTCCCGACTGACGTTGCTCGCGTGCCGTTCACTCGCCGATGACATTCTGACCATCCGTGCCACGTCCTTCGACGACTTTGACACCGGCGGTTATACGTTCGCCATCACCTTCGGCGCACCGTTCATCGGCACCGCCGAAGGCGAAACGTTCTCCTCGATGTCCTCCATCACAAAGCCGCGCCGGGTGCGGTCGTCGTCGACGGAGACATCGCGTCTGGCACCGGCGTGGCTTGGCACGCTGGGAGTGTCCACCCTGCCGCCCGCGCAGTGATCGTCACACGGAGCGCGGGTCGATGAAGGTCGGGATTGTCGGGGCGGGACACGTTGGCAGCACGACCGCGTATGCACTCACGCTGCGCGGGAGCGCGACCGAAATCGTACTGTCCGACATGAACGCGCAACGCGCGTCGGCACAAGCCGAGGATGTCGCGCACGCCGTGCCTGTCTCGTTCCCCACGCGTGTCACGGGCGGGCCGATCGAAGCGATGCGTGACTTCAACATCATCGTGCTGGCGTGCGGCCCAAGCATCGAGCCGGGACAGAATCGGCTCGCCATCCTGCAGAAGAGCACCGACATTTTCAAGTCGGTCGTGCCGCAAGTGATGAAAGTCGCGCCCGACGCGATCCTCATCGTGGCGAGCAACCCGGTGGACGTGATGACACACGTCACGGCCGCCGAGTCAGGATTGCCGGTCGCGCGCGTGATCGGCTCCGGCACCTTGCTCGACACGTTGCGCTTTCGCGCCCAACTCAGCGCACATCTCGGCGTGTCGGCTGCGTCGGTGCAGGCATACGTGCTCGGCGAGCACGGTGACAGTGAGGTGCTGGCGTGGTCGAGTGCGCGCATCGGCGGGTTGCCACTCGGTGAAGTGGGTGAGCAGCTCGCCCGCCCGCTCACCCGTGAGGTACGCGACAAAATCGATCAGGACGTGCGTCGGGCGGGCTACCGCATTCTTGAAGGCAAGGGATTCACGTCGTTCGGCGTGGCGGCGGGCATCGCCCGGATTGTCGATGCGATTCGCGACGATGAGCGTGTGGTGCTCACGGTCAGCGCGCGTACGCCGACGGTGGCCGGCATCGCGGATGTGTCGGTGTCGTTGCAGCGCGTGGTGGGTCGCGAAGGAGTGACGCACACCCTGGAGCCCGACATCGATGCGCAGGAAGTTGAGCTGCTGGCGAAAAGCGCACGTCTTATCCGGGACGCGACGACACAAGTGGGGTACTGAGCACCAGCAGCGCGCACCGTTCGTCGAATTGTGTGTGTTGGTTGGATTCCCGTTTTCCGGAGCAGGCACGTGGGCCGACTACTCTTCGCACTGCTCATTGGCGTGATCGTGAACGGACTGCTCGTCTTTGGCGTGGAGTCAGCGAGTACGTTGTTGCATCCGTTGCCGGAAGGCTTGGATCCGAAGAATGTGAACCAGTTGCGTGCCTATCTTGCCTCGGGCGGCGTGCCGGTCACCGCGATGGTGATGGTGGTGCTGGCCTACCTGGTCGGGGCCTTCGGCGGGGCGTTCGCGGCCACGAAGCTGGCACCAAACCGCGGGCTCATGCCGGCGCTCGTCATTGGTCAGATCAGTCTCGTGTTCGTGATCATCAACCTGATCACGTTGCCGCACCCGGTGTGGATGATGATCGCCAGTGTGCTCGTGCCGATACCGGGCGCGTGGGCAGGTGGCCGCGCGGCTCACGCACGTGGCGGGTTGAAGTAGGCGCTACGCCGTGTCGGTCGGCGCGCCTGCGGGGTCGTCCTTCGCGCGTCCGGCCACGAGTGCCGCCTGTCGCCCCGCGCCGCGCACCAGCGCGATACCGCCGAGCGAGACGACCGCGCCCACCACAAACGGCCACGACAGATTCGAGACGGTGGCCACGCCGCTCGCCGTAAACGGTCCCACCACCCGGCCAAACGACGCCGCGCTCTGATACGCGCCAAGTGCGGCGCCCCGCTCTGTCGGGCCGGCGAGACCGGCCACCAGATTACCGAAGGTCGGATTGAGAATCGCGGAGCCGAAACCGAACACGCCGAGCGCGACCAGCAACGTCGCGATGCCCGGTGAGACGGGAACGGCGATCATGCCAACGGCCACGAACACGATACCGATCTGTGCCAGCACGTATGCGCCAAACCGTTTGGTGAGCGGGGCGGTGAGCCACACCTGCACCACCACGCTCACCACGCCCACGAACACGTACACCAGTCCGAGCGTGCGTGGACCCATGTTCATCGTCTCGGCGGCCCAGAGCGCGAGCGTGCTCTGCAGCATGGCGACGGCGGCAATCACCACGATCGTGGTGAGCAGCACCTGACGTAGTCCGTCCCGTTTGAAGTACTCGCCCAGTTTCACGCGCGGCCTGCTGCGCGTCGTGGCGCGCGCTTCGGCGGACAGCGACTCGGGCAGCCGCGCGAGCGTGAGCACGAACGCAATGAGGGACATCACCGCCGCGCCCCAGGCCACGCGGACCAGCCCGTCACCGGCCGCGTCGTTGCCGGCGAGCAGTCCACCGAGCGCCGGTCCGGCAATGAAGCCGAGCCCGAACGCCGAGCCGAGCAGTCCGAGTGCCTTGGGTCGCGTTTCGTCCGTGGTGATGTCGGTGGCGTACGCGTAGGCTGTCGCGACGTTGCCCGCCGCCAACCCTGCGGCCACGCGCGAGAGGGCCAGCGTGAACCCGGAGTCGGCAAAGGCGAGCATGATGGACGCGACGGTGTTGCCAAACAGTGTGATCAGCAGCACCGGGCGTCGGCCGATGCGGTCGGACAGCGAACCCCAGACCGGGGAGCCGACGAGCTGGCCCAGAGAGTAGAGGCCCAGAAAGAAGATCACCGACGCCGGATCGACTCCGGTGCGCTCCGCATAGAACGGAAACACCGGAATGATCATGCCGAAGCCGATCAAGTCGAGAAAGACGATGATGAAGAGGGTGAACATGCGTGCGGGAAGGCTAGTCGGTCCGCCGTGCATGCGGCAGCGGCTGTCGGACCCCGAGGCGATATTGCACATCGCTCATGACGCTTCATACGCATTGGTCGCTCACCCTCGATGCTGTCGCCGATACGGCGGCGTCGGTTTTGCGCACGCCGCCGCCGGGCGACGATCCGTTCGTCCCCGACGTCCTCGTGGTGGGTGGGCGCGGCGTGGAGCAGTGGCTACGACTGGCGCTGGTGACGCGCCTGGACATTCTCACCAACGTGCAGGTGTGGTCGCCGTCGCGCTTCGTGAGCGATTTGCAGCGGTGGGCCGTGCCGGCGTCCACCGGTGGTTCGGCCGCGCTGACGCTCGCGATCCTGTCGGCGGTGGAAGCGAACGCGTCGCTCTTGCCCACGGAGTTGCAGCATCTCGCATCCACGCCGGGCGTGCCAGCGACGCCGCTGTTGGTCGCGTGGGCCGCGCGCGCGGCCGGCACGTTCGAGCGGTACGCCCTGCACCGCATCGAATGGCTCGCGCGATGGGAGCAGGGAACCGATCACGGATCCGGCGACTGGCAAGCGAGGCTCTGGCGTGCCGCCGTGGCGCGTCTTGGTGGTGCGCCGGCCGAGGTGCACGCGCGCACGGTTGAGGCGCTGCGCACCGGCCGGCCAAGTGGGCTGACCGCACGATGGATGTTGCTGCATCAGGGACGCATGCCCCGCGCGCAACTCGCGCTTGTGGAAGCGCTCGCGGTGCATCATGAGGTGCACGTGCTCGTGCACGCGCCTACCTCGCCACTGCAGGAGCTCGCGCTCACTCGTGGCTCGCTCGCCGCGGACACGCTGCGTGAGACGCTGCTCGCGCGCCAGCATGTCGTGGCGTCGCGACTCGACCGCGTGCGCACGGATTCGCTCGCGCTGTTCGCGCACACGCTCGGCGCAACGGGTACGCAGGCGCTGGTACGCGACGGGGCCCTGCCTGACGGGACCGGCGCGCCACACTCGGTGCTGAGCGCGGTGCAACACCGGCTGCGCACGGACGTCGCGAGTGACCCGGCTCCCTGGCCCGTGCAGGACGTCTCGGTCGACCGCTCACTGCGCGTGCTCGCGTGTCACGGCGCGCTCCGGCAAGTGGAGGTGCTCAAGGATGCGTTGCTGCGCGCGTTCGACCACGATCACACGCTGCAACCGCGCGATGTGGTGATCCTGACGCCGGATCCCGCGCGTTTCGTACCCCTCCTGCAAGCCATCTTTCCGTTGACACATGCGCGCGACGCCACGAAGAACAGCGTAGGCGATCGTGATGTCCGCAGCAGCGAGGCCACGCCCCCGCTCGTGTTGCACGTACAGGGGCGTTCGCCGAGGGCCACGAATCCGGTGGCCGATGTGATCATCCGGTTGTTGTCACTCGCCGACGAGCGGGCGTCGGCGTCACGTGTGCTCGATCTGGTGGAGCGCGGACCGGTCGCCGACGCGTTCGGCCTGACGCCAGCCGATGCGCCGGTGATTCGCGCGTGGATGCACGAGGCGGGTGTGCGGTGGGGCATCGATGCCACCGACCCGCAACGCGAAGGGCTCGGCCTGCATGAGGAGGGTACATGGCGTCGGGGTCTACGCCGCGTGCTGCTCGGCGTCGCGATGCACGACGAGCCGCGCGGTCTTGATCGCCCCGACGTGCATCTGGCCGGACACGCGCCCGTGGCCGGACTCGAAGGAGAGCGGGCGGCACTGGCGGGTCGCGCCGCACGCGCGGTGCGCCTCGTCCTCGACACACTCGATGCGGCGCGCATACCACGCACGCTGCACGAGTGGGCCGCGTGGACGGATACGGCGTTGCACACGCTGTTGCCACACACCGGCGCGGCGGCGATCGGGGCGGCGCGTCTGCGCGAGATCATGGCCGCGTTGGCCAGCGATGCCGCCGCGGTGCGTGTGCGCGGGACACTCGCCGCCGCCGCCGTGGCCCAACTGCTGGAACACCGCATGGAGGATCTCCTCGTGGCGCCGGGGCGCCTGGGAGGCATCACGGTGGCGCCGCTGGTGGCTGGCTGGGTGCGTCCGGCGCGTGTCGTCGCACTGGTCGGTATGGACGACGAGCTGTTCCCGCGTCGCGGCGGTGCGCCGTGGTTCGACAAGCTTGCTGAATCACCCATGCTCGGTGATCCTGACGATCGCGGCGAGCAACTGCAAACCGTGTTTGACGCGCTCATGATGGCGCGTGAGCAACTGCTGATCACCTACACGGGCTGGAACAAGGCTGGCACCATGCGTCTGCCACCGAGCGTCGCAGTGGGCGCCATCGCCGATGCCGTGCACGATGCGGTGCGACTGCCCGTGCCCGAGGCGGTGCGACTGCCCGTGCCCGAGGCGGATCGTGACACCGTGTGGCGCACCCTCGTTGAGCGCGACATGCCGCTGCAGCCGTTCAGTGCGCGCGCATTCGTCGCATCAGTCGCCTCGTCCGATCCGGCACGCGAGCACGCGAACGACGGTGTGTCATTTGATACGATGTCAGCGGCCACGGCGTCGCGGCTGTGGCGCAGTGGAGCGGGGCACGCACCGACCGCTGCGCGCGAGGTGATATCGCACGATCCGGAACGGCGCCGCGCCAGGCGTGACAGTCGCACGACACTCCCTCTGGCTACGCTGCTGCGATTTCTGCGCGGTCCCGCCGCCGAGATTCTCTCACGCCTCGGCGTATGGCAAGAGAGCGAGACGCTGATGCTCGACGATGTGCTGCCCATCACGCTCGATCGTGGAGTCGAATCGCGTGCCGTCGTCCAGATGGCGGAAGCGCAACTGCTCGGCGGTGATGTCGAACGTACGCTGCAGGCGCTGCAGCATGGCGATCAGGTACCGCCGGCGCGGCTTGGTGAAGTGTGGGCACACGCCGCCAGGCAACGCGCGGCGTGGTTGGTGAGTTCGGCGCGCGACGCGATCGGCGACACGCCACGCAGTGCGCCGGAAGTGCTGCGTGTGCAGGTAGGCAACACGTTGGTCACCGGAACGATTGACAATCGACACGGCGACACGCTGCTCTTTCTGCGCGATGGGAAACATCGGCCGGAACGGTTGCTCGGCGCACTGGTGACGCTGTGTTTCGCCGCGTCGGCCGGGGGCAGCGCGCGTCGTGCGCATCAGGTGGATGCCGATCGGGGGACCACCCTCACGCTGCCTTCAGACCCGCTCGCCCTCCTGGCCGATTGTGTGCAGCTCTACTTCGATGCGGATCGCACGGTGCCTCCATACGCACCGCGCACCTCGTTCACGTACGTGGCGGCGGCCATGGGCGGGGACGAGCAAGCGGCGATCGACAAGGCTGACGACGCGTGGGCGCCCGAGAACTCCGAGCAGCCCGCCGAACGCGATGAGCCCGGCAATGCGCTGTTGCATCAAGTACCACCAACCCGTGATCCACAGTTTGCGACGATTGCAACGCGTCTGTTCCGGCCCGTCTTCAGTGCAATGGGGGGCGCGTGAGCGATTCCGCTGAGCACGAACTGCAGCGCGCGATCGAACTGCTGGGCGCCATCGAGCCCGGAACGCATGTCATCGAGGCCAGTGCGGGCACCGGGAAGACGTGGACCATTACCAGTCTGATCGCGGCGGCGCTGGCCCTTGATGCCGTCCATGCGTCGCGCGTGCTCACGGTCACCTTCACGCGCGCTGCCACCGCTGAGCTGCGGGTACGCGTGCGCGAGCGCATCGCGTCACTGGCGGAGGCGATTGCCGATCCCGGTACCGCCGACACCGTCGCCCGGGCGGTCCTCGCCCAGGTAGGAGGCGACGACGCGCCGCGGATAGTGGGCGAACGGCTCGCCCGTGCGCTGGCCGAGTCCGACGCCATCGGCGTAGATACCATGCACGGCTGGTGCGCCACGCTACTTGGGCAGTACGGCGATTTGCTTGGGCTTGACGCGCCGGGCGATGACGCCTCCGCAGCCTTGCCGCCCGTTGCAGAACTGACGGAGCGTGGCGCACTCGAGGCATCCGCGCGCGTCCCGATGGCGCAGTGGTACGGCTTCACACGTCGCACCGTCTCGGTGGGTGGGCTCGAGCAGCTAGCGGGCGCCGCGCTGGCCGGCATCGGTCGTGTCCTCGTGCAGCGTGAAGACGGCACCCTGCTTGGGGATGATCCCGCCGAGGTAGCCCGGCTCGAGCGTGACATCACGCGCATCGCGGAGGTGCACCGCATGCTCTCCACCGAATGGTCGGCGCATCGTGAACAATATGTGCAGTCATGCCACGACGCGATCGCGGCCAAGCGGCTGAGCGGCAAACAGTGGCAGTTGCGATATCTCGACAAACGCGTTGGCGCACTCGACCACGTGTTCGCCGATTTGCTGCGACTCTTCGAAGCGAACAGGGAACAGCGCGAACTCATACAGCGGTTTTGCACCAGCGAACTGGCGGTCACGAGCAAGAGTGCCGACGACCCGTTTACGCTCGGCGAGTTCAGCGATTTGCTGGACGAGCTGATTGCCCTGCTGCCGTCACTTGCTGATGCGCTGGCCATGCCGCTGCGGTACTTTATCGAGTCGGTGCAGCAGTCGCTGCCGCGCAAGGCGAACGACTTCGACGATTTGCTGCGGCTGGTGGCGGAAGGACTCGCGCGGGATCCGGCGGTGGCCGAGCGCGTGCGGCGCAGCGCGGATCTTGTGTTGATCGATGAGTCACAAGACACTGATCCGCTGCAGTGGCGCATCTTCCTGTCGCTATTCGGTGACGCGACGTCGCTGAAGCGATTGGTACTCGTGGGCGATCCGAAGCAGTCGATCTACCGTTTCCGCAATGCCGAAGTGGCGGTGTATCTCGCCGCGCGCGACGCGGCCACGACCACGCCGTTTACGCTCGACACCAACTACCGAAGCGATCCGGCGCTCGTCCGCGCGGTGAACGCGGTTTATGCGGGCGCACCCGGTGTGTTTGGAGAGGGCGTGCAGTACGAGCCCGTCGCGCCATCGCGCACGCATGCGGAACTTGTGCCATTGGTCGCGGCACCACTGCGTGTCGTCGAGGTGGTACCCGACGAGACGCGAAGCAGTGTGCATGCCGTTCGTGAAGCCGTGGCGCTCGATGTCGCGTCGCGCATTGTGCAGGTGCTGCACGCGCCGGCTTCGTCGGCGCAGCAACTGATGCGGGACGGCGCGGTACCACGGGCCATCACGGCGCGTGATTGCGCCGTGCTCGTGGCCACGAACCGTCAGGCACGGCAGATCGTGAAGGCACTTCGTATCGCGGGTGTGCACGCCGTGGCGGCCACACGCAATGCCGTGACGCAGTCCGATACGGCGGGCGACGTCTACACGGTGCTTCGCGCGCTCGATGCGCCCGATGATCGCGCCCTGTTGCGCGCGGCGGCGCTCACCGCACTGGTACGTCCCGCGCTGGGATTGGCGCTCACCGATCCACCCGTGGTGATTCTTGACGCCCTCGATGGCGAAGCCGGTCAGCGTCTGGAGGAAGCACTGCGCAGCGCCCGATCGCGGTGGAACACACGCGGCATCATGGATGCGTGGATCACGCTCGACCATCTGCTCGGTCTGTCGCTGCACATCGCGGATGCTGCAGAGGCAGAACGTCGACTTACCGATGTGCGGCATCTGCTCGAACTGCTTGCGGCGCATGAATCCCGCACACGCGCGGCACCGGCGGAAGGACTGCGCTGGCTCGCCGAACGCATGCAGGAGCGCGCCACCGACCAGCTCACCGCCGACGAACTCGAGGAGCGCCTCGAGTCTGACGACGACGCGGTGCGTGTACTCACCATGCACGCCAGTAAAGGCCTTGAGTTCCCGCTCGTGTGGATTCCGTACGCGTGGGTGCGCCCGCATTCGCGTCCACCAACGCGCGACCGGCCGCTTGTGCGTCGGTACGACGCGGAGCTGGCGGCCGTGGAAGGCGTGGTGCCCATTGGCAGCGGCAAGCCATCCGAGCACCCTGTTGCACAGAGTGAGCACGCCGCACAACTGCTCGAACAGCAGCGCTTGTTGTACGTCGCGCTCACGCGAGCCCGCAACGGCTGCACCGTGTATGTGCATGACGACCCGGCCCATCGTGAGTCATCGCTCGCGCGACTGTTGACGTCCGGTGGCAACGGTTCGCTCGCGCGAGCAGCACAAATGTCGGCCGAGCGGTCTAATGGCATCGCCCTTGAGCGCATGGGCACTGGCTCCGGTGGCTCCGGTCCGGCGCGTGGCACACTGGTGAAGCTGCGCGACACAGAACCCATTCTGCCCGCCGAGTGGACGCGGCGCGAGGCGCTTGATACATGGTGGCGACGTGGCAGCTTCACGTCGCTGACCACGGGCACCGGGGCCGCGCTGACGGCCGAGCTGGCGGATCCGGAGGTCCTGATGTTGGAGGGCGCGCGCGAACCGGCGGCTGATGAAGGAGAGGAGAGCGAACCACGTCGCGTGGGTGTCACGCGCAACGTGGACGCGTCGCCGGGTGGCGCGCGCGTGTCGCTCGCGGATTTTCCGCGCGGTCGTGCGGCCGGCAACGTGCTGCACGATGTGCTGGAGCGTGTGGTGCAGCAGCGCGGAGTCCCGGGTGCCATCGCGCCAGTGGCCGCCGACGCACTCGCACGGCAGGGACTGGACGCCGACGCGTGGAGCGCGCCTCTCGTCGCGGCACTCGAATCCGTACTCGATGTGCCGCTGGTGGGGCTCACCACATCCGCAGCCACCACGTCCGCACCCAGCCTGCGATCACTCGCGACGGGCACCACGTTTACCGAACTCACGTTCGACTTGGCCGTGGTTTCAGTGCGCGGTCGGGCGATTCGAGCACGCCAACTGGCGCGCGCGTTTGCATTGCATCCCGGTGGCAATGTACCCGATGACTACGCGGCCGAACTCGCGGCACTCGACTTCGTGCCGCTGCGCGGACTGCTCACCGGTACAATCGATCTCGTGGCGCGCCACAACGACACCTGGACGCTGCTCGACTACAAGTCCAATCATCTCGGCGATACCGTCGGCGACTACACGCTCGCGCCGATGACCGCCTCGATGCGGGCGCATCACTACATCCTGCAGTACCATCTGTATCTCGTGGCGCTGCACCGGTTTTTGCGCGTGCGACAGCCCGCGTATGACTACGATCAACACATCCTCGGCGTCGGCTATCTGTTTGTGCGTGGAATGGACGCGGCACACGCGGGGAGCGGAGTGTTTGCCGACCGGCCGCCGCGCGCGCGCATCGAGGCGCTCGACGAACTGCTGCGCACGGGAGAAATCGCGTGAGCATCGACACGGACGCGCGTCTTGAAGCCCTGCTTGTGGCCGGCGTCCTCGAACCCGTGGATGTCGAGCTCGCGCTGACGCTCTCCGCCATGAGTGCGCAGGGCAGCGCCGATCTGCGACTGGCGATCGCACTCGCCAGCCGAGCACCGCGCGACGGACACACGTGCCTCGTGCTTGAAGAGACGAGCCGCGAGCACGTGGTCTCCGACGACGGACGGGTCGCGGTGCCCGAACATCTCCACTGGCCCACGCCAGCCGAGCTGCGCATCGCATTGTCTGAATCCGCGCTGCTCGCTCCAAATGATGGCGTGGCGCCGATCGTCTTACATGACGACCGGTTGTATCTGCAGCGCTTTGATGTGCTCGAAGCGCGTCTCGCGCAGGCCGTGCGCGCGCGTCTGTCGGTGAAACACTCCGAGCTCTCCGACGAGGACGTCGCGCGGCTGCACGCGCTCTTTCCCGATGACCCGGCCCACGGTGCCGATCGTGCTCAGCGGGATGCCGCTGCGCTCGCGCTGCGGTCGCCACTCTCGATCATCACGGGCGGACCGGGCACGGGGAAAACCACCACCGTGCTGCGCGTGCTTGCTGCGCTGTTGGCACGCGCGCCGAACGATCAACTCCCGGAAGTTCTCTTGCTTGCGCCCACTGGGAAGGCCGCATCTCGTCTCACCGAGAGCGTGCGCGACGGGCTCGCGCGCTTGCCAGACAGTGTGCTCGAGCCGGCCCGT
>JBBRFQ010000108.1:0-11793 GCA_038224035.1 Gemmatimonadales bacterium | reverse complement strand
TGGATGTGTTGGAGCTGCGGGATGTGATCCGGACGGTGGCGGATGATCTGCTGATCGGGTACGGGGGCAGCGCGAGCTGGCGAACGAGGTATCCGGAGAATTAGTCGCGTGGCCCCCATGCTCCCGCAAACGCAACGACGCTGACCCATCGTGCGGCGAGCGCTCGCAGTGGGCGCACCGGCGACATGGTGACCGCGTCCGACGCAGAGGCTTCGCTGCCCACCGGTACGTCCGACGCACCCGTCTGTACTTTCATGCCAGCGACCCGAACCATCCGGCCGTGGTCGACCCGCCCTTACCGCCGTCCGCCGCATGGCCGATCAGAGCCTCTCCGCTTTCATCTGGTCTGTCGCCGACCTCCTCCGCGGCGACTTCAAGCAGTCCGAATACGGCAAGGTCATCCTCCCCTTCACCGTCCTCCGCCGCCTCGACTGCGTCCTCGCCCCCACCAAACCCGCCGTGGTGGCCGAGCTGGCGAAGCGCACCAAGACCGGCATCAACCCCGAACCGTTCCTGGTCCGCGAGGCGAAACACAAGTTTTACAACACCTCGCCCCTCGACCTGAAGACCGTCATGGGGGACCAGGACCACATTGGCGAAAAGAGAACGATCTGGTGGAGGCGATCATCGCGCTGCCGACCGACATGTTCTACAACACGGGGATCAGCACGTACGTCTGGATCATCAGCAATCGCAAACCAGAGGCGCGACGCGGCAAGGTGCAGTTGATCGACGCCGGCACGTTCTGGCAAAAGATGCGCAAGAGTCTGGGCAGCAAGCGCAAGGAAATGAGCGCCACGCATATCGAGGACGTCACACAGCTGTTCGGGGCCTTCGAGGTGGTCACGCGTGACTGCGTGCCGATCAGCCGCATCTTCCGCAACGAGGACTTCGGTTACCGCACGATCACTGTCGAACGGCCCGAGCGCGACGCGGCGGGGGCCATGGTCTTGGCGACCAAGGGCAAGGCGAAAAGGCAGCCGATGCCGGACAGCGGGCTGCGCGACACGGAGAACGTGCCGCTGAGCGAGGACGTCACGGTTTATTTCACGCGAGAAGTGCTGCCCCATGCGCGTGACGCGTGGATCGATCACGAGAAGACGAAGGTCGGGTACGAGATTCCGTTCAACCGGCACTTCTACGTGTTCACGCCGCCGCGGCCGCTGGCGGAGATCGATGCGGAATTGAAGGGGGTCACGGATCGGATTCTGACGATGATCGCCGGGCTCACGCTGTGAGCTTTGCCCAATACTTTGCGTACAAGCCGTCTGGAATCTCCCTGATTGCCCGCGCTGCCTGACAATAGCGATGGCAGGCGGTCGCGCGGCGGCGGCGCATCCGAGAGGTCATGACCTGAGTCTCCTGCGCACGGCAGGCCGCCCGACAGCCGCGACCGACGAGAGCATAAACGTCGGTGCCGATGGAGCGGCGTGAAGGCCGCGGTGTCAGCCCACGGTACGGGGGGAGCAGCGCGGCTTCGTTGCACGATCCACGCAATTCAGTGCAGAGACGCCCCGGTCGGACACACAGTGCAGTACACATCAGCGTCTGCTCGAAGCACGAGACCACTCCACCTCGACCTGTTCACGAACCCATGGCGCTCTCAATCCGTCCTCTGCTCCATCGTGTATCCCGAGTGCTCGCCGGTGCCTCATTGCCGTACGCGACGCTGTGCACGACGCTGTACACGACGCTGTGCTCGACGCTGCTGGTCGGGCAGAGCACGACGGTCCCACTCCGCGACCATCTCGACGTATCCCGCCTGCAACCGAAGCGGGATTCGTTCACCGTCATCATGCGCGGCACGCAGCGCGGCTGGCAGGTACTCTCGACCGCTCGTGACGGCGAGGGGTGGGCGCTTGGCGATGCTCTGTCCATCGACGGCATGGTCTCCCAGTCGAGCGTGATCCGAGTCAGCGCCAGCCTCGACGAAACTTCCCTGCGCCAGCACGGCACGATGATGGGGAAGCCGATGCGGATTGCGCTCGACGCCAGTGGCCCTCGCGTCACCGGCGTGGCACTCACACCGAACAACCCCGCCGGTGAATTCGCCATCGACGTTCCCCGTACGGAAGGGCTGCTGGATGACAACGCCGTGACACCGCTCCTGGCGTACGTGCGATGGCGCGAAGACTTCTCGGCGGTCTTCCCCGTACTCAGCAGCGGCAAGGGAACAGTGTCGGACGTCTCGGTCCGCACACTCGGCAAGGAAAATGTCACGGTGCCAGCAGGACAATTCGAGACATGGCGGGTAGAACTTCAGATGGGCGTGTCACGGCTGGTGGCCAACATCACCACTGCTGCGCCATACCGCATCGTGCGCATGAGCAATGGACCCATGTTCGAGATGCACCTCGTGCGGTGAGGCCGTCGCGCCGACGGACGAAGCACATCACATTCAGTTGATGCCCACGAGCGAAACGCCCCACGCTGAATCATCCCCGCCGCTGCGCTGGCTCACGATCACCATCGTGTGTTGCGGCCTGCTCGGCGTGATTCCTTTGGATCAGGCACTGGACCGGATCGGCATGCCTGGAGCCATCGGGCTAGCGCTGCGCTGGCAACTGGCGGCGATGCCGGTGTGGCTCGTCGTCGCACGGCCGTTCGCCCGGCGCTGGTCGCTGGCCGACAAGGAAGCCGGCGCGCTCGCGGGACTCGCGTTGCTCTCACTCGCCACGACATGCATACAAGCCATCCTGGTGATGCTGATCGTTCGACCACCATCGCCGTACGCGCCAGTCCTGGCAGGGACGGAAGTGGCGCTTGGCATGCTGCCGGTGACGGCGCTCACGGTTTGCCTGATCTCGCTGGTGGGTAGCTGGACCAGTGCGCGCCGTCAGCAGCAGCGTGCCGCGGATCGCGAGGCGAGCCTGGCGGCAGCCGTCGTCCGGACAGAGCTCGAGGCACTGCGGACGCGGCTGCAGCCGCACTTCCTGCTGAATGCGCTGAACACGGTCGTCGGACTGGCACGCCGTCATGAGGGGGAGCGGGCAGCCGACGTGGCGGCAGACCTCGGCGAGCTGCTGCGATTCTCCCTCGCCGAGACGAGCGATGACGTGGCGTTCGACGCCGAACGCGAGATCGTGGAGCGATATCTGTCCATCGAGCAGGCTCGCCTCGGCGACCGGTTGACCGTGCGGTGGCATCTGGACCCCGCGGTACGCACCACACGCCTCCCTGCCCTGTTGTGGCAACCGCTGGTGGAGAACGCGATCCGACATGGCATCGCGCGGCGTATGGCACCCGGCATGCTGACCCTCACGGCGAAGAGGGACGCAGCCTGCCTGCGGCTCGTCATCGATGCCGATGGCCCAGAGGAAGCGACGCCACAGGTTCCCGCTGACGAACTTGGAGGCCTTGGCATCGGACTGTCCACGGTGCAGCGACGGCTACACCTGCTGCACGGCGACCTGGCGGGCGTGACGCTTTCGATGCGCGTCGGTGGATCGATCACGGAACTGCGCTTGCCGCTGCCCGCTGACGAATGACCACCAGCCTGACGAACGCGTTACGCGTGGTGGTTGCGGATGATGAGCCGGTGGCGGCGGAGTCACTGGCCGCTGAACTGCAGCGACTCGGCTGCACCGTGCTGGCAGTCACACGCAGCGGTGATGCGGCGATTGCGGCCTGTCGGAACCTTCTACCTGACGCGTGCTTTACCGATGTCTCGATGCCTGGCACGGACGGTCTGGCAGTCGCGCGAGCCCTTCGGTCCGCGGCGTCAGGCGTCCGTGTGGTGTTCGTGAGTGCGCATCCGCATTACGCGGTCGACGCGTACTCTGCTGACGTGGTGGATTTCGTCCTCAAGCCACTGCGGCGTGCGCGCCTTGCCGATGCAGTGGATCGCGTGCAGCGCTCGCGTGTTGAGCCAGAGGCCGGTGATCGGCTTCTCGTACCGGAGCGCGGAACCATGCACCTCGTGCCGATCCGCGACATCGAGTGGGTACAGGCCGACGCGTATTACCTCTGGTTGCACACGGCGGCACGGGCATGGATGCTCAGAGAGCGCATGCATCGCATGCAGGCGCGACTCGAGACCGCGGGTTTCATTCGCGTGCACCGCTCTGCCATGGTCCGCCGCACCGCGATCACTTCGCTCGACACGACGACCGCAGGGGAGCCATGTCTCGTGCTCATGTCGGGGGCGCGCGTCCGCGTGGCACGGGATCGGCTGGGCACCGTGCGCGAGTGCCTCGCATGACCCGGGTCGCCATCATGGATCCGTCGGCGTCGGCGTCGGCCGCGTCGAGTGTAGATACATGGCGTCGAGTGCCACTGCGACGTCCGGCGCCTCGCGCACGGTGTCGCTGGTCTGATCGCGCACGAGCACCGTCAGCGCGGAGGCGACGAAGCAGATGTCTTCACCCGCGACGTGTATCTGGCGCAGCGCCGGCTCCCGCCGCGTGGTCGCAAGGGCGCGCTGCCTCGGGAATCACACGATCACGGTCGGGGGCGTCGTCGACCGCCAGCAGTCCCCCAGCCGTATGACCGCGATTGAAGACGCATGCGTGCGTGGTCGGCGAATTCACCAGCGTCAAGGAGCATGCGAGTGGCAACGCGTCGCGCAGCAGAGATACTGATCGGCGGCGCAACCGCCGTCGCACTGGCCGTCATGGCCACGTTGCTTGCCCGCCGCCTGTGGTCGGCCTATGCGGCTGCCGAGCCCAGTCGGACGTACTCGGTTGGCATGCTCGTCGTGCGACTGACGGTAGGCGCTGTGTGCACTGCCACGGCCGCGTCTGTCGCGACGCGCGTCGCTCGGGATCGCGGCCGTGCCGCGTGGGTGCTCGGCGCCCTCCCTGCCGACCACCTGCTCCGCGTCTGGCACCCATATCCGGCGTGGTATCTCATCGCCTATCTCACGTCTCTCCTGCCCATCGCTGGCCTGGCGGGACAGCAAACGGCGCGATGTGCTCTGGCGCCGGCGGATCGTGATCGCGACGACGCCTGACGCGCCAGCACGCCGGACCTGCGAATTCTCCACGTGCAGGCCGACGCACCGCGTGCCGACAAACATTGAGAGCACTCGCTGCGGAACGCCGCGTTCTGCTGCAAAGGCTCAACTAAACTTTGCTATGAACGGAGCCGTGCGAAGCATGGCGCAGTTACACAGCGCATCGCCATGCCCTTGACTGCAGCAACGCGCGTTATGTGTCAGCGGGTGGCCCCAACAAATCCCAACGATTGCCTTCGAGATCGCGGAAGACTGCGACCATGCCGTACGGCTCGGCGCGCGGCGTGGTAAGGAAAGCAACATCCGCAGCGAGCAAGCGTGCATGCGCGGCCGCAAAATCGTCGACGCGTAGAAAGAAGGCGACGCGACCCCTGCGGCTTGCTGACCCGCGGCGGCCATCTGCGGCGCCCCGTCGGCCCGCGCTAAAAGAATCCCGGTGATGGAATTCCGTGGACGCACAACAACCCACCGCTTTGGACGACCATCGTTCGTAAACGAAGGGACGTCTTCGACCAAGTCAAACTCCAACAGGTCGATAAAGAATCGAATTGCCGGATCATAGTCGCGTACGATGAGCGTGACGTATTCCAAGTGAGCCATCGATCTCGATGAGCAGTAGTATTCCTACGGGTGAACGCGTGTCGGTGTTGAACTGCTACAGCGGCGTCGCTGTACACATATCGTGATGATCGACTGCTTACAGCGCCGCCACACGTCACGGGTCACCACGAACACTCATCATTCGCTACTGCGGCATGACGAATCGCGGTGGGGCCATCGTGATGCGTGCCGCAGGGGTGCCACCGCGCAGGAACGTCACGACGGCCTCCGCCACGCGCGTGTCCGCCTCGAAGATGTTGTGCCCGCCGTTCTCCACGATCAGCGCACGGCCTCGGCTGAACCCCGCCCGCACCACCGCAGCCTCTTCCGGTGACGTGCGTCCGTCAAGCGTTCCGGAGATGAACAGCGTCGGCACCGATGAGCGCAGCGGCGCGCGAAAGCCCGCGCCCAGGTCGATGGACGGTCGGATCCCGGCGATGTGCGGCATCGGGAAGTTCAGCGCATCCCCCAGCAACGCGCGCTCGGCCTCACGCGTGACGCTTACCAGCCGCCGGCGGTTGATCCCGGACGCGAGGTCCATCAACTCCGGCATGCCGTTGAAGATGGACGCACCGCCGAGGCCACCAAGCAGCGGGCCCGCCACCACATCGAAGCGCCCGGCGTCCAGTGCTGCATACAGCGCCGGCACACGCGCGATCCCGGCCGGGTCCGCGATCATGCTCCCCACCAGGAGCTGGAGCGGGAACGCACCGATCGACACCGTCACCGGTGCGGTGGCGCCGGGCGGTGTCGCCGTGATGGACTGGGGTGCCGAGTCGAGCCGGACGTGGACGCGCCGCATGGTGGCGGCGAGATCGCCGAATGCCACGCGCGCCACCGAGTCGGCATCGATGAGCCGCTGCACCCGCGCGAAGAGGCTGTCGGTGAGCGCCGGCCGCTTCACCGTCTGCTCCAGTCCTTCAATGCCGGCAAACACCGCGCGACTGACCGACGAACCATGATACTTGAGCACCGCGAGTCCGAGATGGGAGCCGTAGCTGATGCCCCAGAGCGCAACCTGCGGCACGCCGAGCGCGCGACGCAGGTCCTCGATGTCGGCCGCGTTCTCGCGCGTCGTGTACCCATCGACGTCGACACCCGACGCGGTCCACTGGGTGATGCAATCGGCAAGCCCCTCCCGCGTGAAGGCGACGAGCCCCGCGCGGGTCACCGGCTGTGACGGATCCACGGGCGTCCGTGCCGTGCACTCGGACATCGTCCCGGACCGTCCGACGCCGCGCTGATCGAGCGCGATGACGTCCCCCAGCGCGCGAAGGGTCATGAACAGCGGGAATCGCGGTCCCGCCGCCGCGCGGATACCCGACGCACCCGGTCCTCCAGCGAGGTAGACGATGGGCGCCCCGGGTACTGCTGCCGTGGACCGGAATCGCACGAAGCGCAGCGTGATGCGCCGCGACGTTGGGCTGGCACGTCGCTCCGGGACGATCAGCTCCCCGAGCTCCGCGTGGACCGTGTCGCCACGCGGGCCGGTGAACACGTACGGCACGAAGCTGACGGGTGGTCGTGTCACGGACTGCGCGCCGCTGGAGACAGCGGCGAACAGCAGCCCGCCGAGGGCCCGCAGGGAGTATCGAAGCAAGGAATGCATGACGGAATCCTGAATGAGAGTTGCCCGTACGGTACGGCGGCCGAGCCCACAGGCCGCCGGCGAGTCGGCGAGTGGTCAGCACGGGTCGGTGAGCGGTCGTGTCGGTATTCCTCTCTGGAGCTATCCTCATTCGATGCGCGTCTTTCCCTTTGTTCTGCTGGTGCTGGCCAGTCCAGCGACCGCCCAACCCGTCCCGACGCGAGAAGCCACTGTCGTCGTCGTGCGGACTGTGCGCGTCTGCCGCGCTTCCGCCGGTGACTCCACCCCACCGCGTCCCTCGGCCGCATGTCCGTCGCTCCGTACCGGCGACGTCGATCCGCAGGGCACGGCGCTGTGGATGCTCGGCGAGGTCACCATTCCGCCGACGGTGGAGCGCTCGCGCGTGCCGATGGCGGTACTCACGCAGGGCATGGCATCCACCGCGATCTTCTGGGACGGACGCGTGATCGGGACGAGCGGTGTGGTCTCGTCATCGGCCGCAGGCGAAGTGCCGGGACGGTTCGTGCACGTGGTCCCGCTCCGCACGGACGAACTGCGTCCCGGCGTCCATCAGATCGCCGTCCATCTCAGCAGCCACCGCGGACCGCTTCGCGTGCAGGTGCCGGTGCACGTGTTGGCGGTGGCGCCGCTCGAATTGATCCGTGACGGCATCGGCGCCGGGACCACGCCGACGCTTCTGGCGCTGGGTGCGCTCGTGCTGGCGAGCATCTACTTCGCCGCCGCGGCGGGCGGAGTGGCACCGCCACGCGACACGGCGCTCGTTGCGGCGCTGGTTGCGTGTGCACTCGTCCAGGGCGGCGCGGAGCTCTGGCGCATGATGCTCCCCGTCACCTACGTGGAGCAGATCTGGCGACTCATGGTGATCCTGCTCGCCGCGACCGCACTCGGCGCCTGCCTGGTGGCGTACAGCGCCCGACGCTTTCAGCGCATCCGGTTGCGTCGGTGCCTGCTCACGTATGGACTGCTCGCATCGCTCGCATGGGGGCTGCTCCCCGGCTTCGATATGCGGACACTGGTCGTCCTTGGCATTGCCTGCATCACGGCATTCGCCGCCGTTGCACCGGCAGCGTGGCGCGGCGTGCCGGGCAGTCGCGCCATCGCCATGGTTCTCGCCGGGCTCTGCGTGGCCGCGCCCCTGACCACCACTGCCTTCGTCGACCGCGATGTATTTCTGGGACTCGCCGTGCTCAGCATGGTGTTGCTGATGGATCAGGTGGGCCTGGTGCGGCGTGCGCAACTCGACGCGGCGCAGTCGCGTGAGGCGGTCGAGCGGTTGGAACTCGAGCTGCTCCGGCGCCGACTCACGCCGCACTGGCTCATGAACATGCTCAACGCGCTCACCGCGTGGATCGAGGAGGAGCCCACCACCGCGGTGCGCATGGTCAGCCTGCTGGGCGAGGAGTTCCGCCGCCTTGCCGATCCGGTCGACGCACCGCTCATCCCAATGCGCGATGAACTCGCCGCCTGTCGGCGTCTGCTCGAGCTCATGTCGCTCCGCAGCGGGCGGCCATTCACACTCGACGCAAGCGGAGTCTCGTTGGCACTCCCAGTGCCGCCCGGCGTGCTTCACACGGTGGTGGAGAACGCGCTGACGCATGGTCGCTATCGACGTGGCGCGACCTTCACCGTGCGGCAATTCGACGAAACAACGGGCCCCACGCTCGCGTTCGACGCGCCGGTGGGCGAGCCGTCCGAGACCATGAGGGCAGCACCGCTCGGTCGTGACGGCTGGCGCGACGGATTCGGGTTGACCTACGTGCGTGCTCGCCTCACCAATGCCTTCGGGGAGTCAGGCACGCTCGTGCATGGCCCGCGTGAGGACGGTGGATGGCGTACGGTCCTCCATCTCGGTGGCGCGTCGGCATGACCGTCCTCATCGTGGAAGACGAACTGCCAGCCCAACGGCGCTTGGTGCGTCTGCTCCGCGCGCACCCGGCATATAGTGACGCCCCCATCCTCTGCGCGGACGACGTGACCGAAGCGCGCCGCGTGCTCGCGGCTGACGCGGTGCAGTTGGTATTGCTCGACCTCGATCTGCATGGCGACGATGGCTTCAGTGTGCTGAGCGCGGCCACCGATGCCGACACAAGAGTGGTGGTGGTCTCGGCTCACGCCGACCGGGCGCTCCGGGCCTTCGAGGTGGGCGTGGTGGACTTCGTTGCGAAGCCTGTGAACGCCGCCCGACTTCTGCTCGCGCTCGGGCGCGCGCAGCCAATGACCGTCGGGCGTCGCGCCACGGAACTGATCGTGCGGAGCCGCCATGGTCTCGAGCGCATCAGCCTCGAGGACATCCTGCATATCAGCGGCGCGGACGACTATGTCACGCTGACCCTCACGACCGGGCGTCAGCTGTTGCACGACGAACCCATCTCGCATCTCGAACGCCATCTCCCGTCCGCGTTTCTCCGCGTGCACCGCTCGCACATCGTGCGGCATGATGCCGTCTCCCGAATTCTGGATGGACCCAGCGGCACGCGTGTCGTCGAACTGCGCAGCGGCTTGCGCATCCCGGTGAGCCGGCGACGCGTATCGTCCGTACTGCGCGTCCTGCTCGGCACGCGGGCGACAGCAGAGTCTTGACCCAACGTGACAGACAAGTTGATTCTGGCTGACGGCGGCGTCGTTCGTGTCTGCAAGGTGACGGAAGCGGCGACGTTGTAGCTCAGCGAGCCTGACGAGGCCCTATCGTGCGGTCGATCCGATCACGCGACGAGACCTTGGCGACGGCCGACTTGCCTGTGTGATATGCATCGGCGGCATAGCATTTTCAACTGCGTGTGGAGACGCGCGGGCAGCAAACTGCCGAACAGCCATGTCGCTGATCGGACGAGTCAACGCGACATCGGTATGCTACAGCAGACGAGTTGACTGCGTGCTGCCGCGCATGTGGTAATTACCTTGGCGACCCTCACGAGCGCTGCCGTGCTGCGTCGACCGACCGCGTCGCGGATCGCGAGGTGTTTGTCGAGAAGGACCGCGGTGCGCCTAGCAGGATGCTGAAAAAGGTTCCCGATTCATCGGCGGTGGCCCGATTCCTCTAGCGGCAGTCGGAAACCCTATCTGGAGCTGAGACATGCGTGGAGCCGACGAGCCGCAGACGTCGTCGTTCAAGGATGTGTCGGTCGAAGACCGCATTTCCGCCGACCATCCGCTGCGCACGATCCACACGCTGGCAAATTCCATCCTCACCGCGCTCTCGCCCAAGTGCGAGGCGTTGTGCTTGCGGATGGGTCGCCCGCCGACTCTGCCGGAGCGCTTGCTGCGCACGCTGCTCCTTCAGGTGGTCTGCACCGCGCGGAGCGCGCGCCACCTGATGGCGCAGCTCAATTACAACCTGCTGTTCCGGTGATAGCAAACGATCACGCGCGATTGGCTGGACGAACGGCGCCGCGACCGCGAACAGAGCGAAGGTCCGTTTGTCGACGTGGATGCGGCGCGCTGCATTCATGGGCTCTACGCGTCCGTCCCCTACCCTCCGCACCGGCGTCGTGCGTTGCAGCACGCCCAAGCCGCGGCCCTCGCCCACGTGCCGCCCGCGTTCCGCACGACGTAGCAATTGGTGGTGCATGAGGGGCACACCACGCAGAGTGCGGGCGACGCCCCCGGGGTCGCCCGCAGCACCGTGTCCAATCGATGCGCGAAAGTGCGGCAACACCTGCAGCTACGCCTCGAGTCGCGTTTCCGGGTGGGACGCCCCCCCCCCGGGGCGGAAGAAATCAGCGCCCGCGCCGACGCAGCGCCCGCGCGCAGCCAGCGGCCCTACGCTGCGACCACACGACCCGGCACCGCCAGACGCCAACCCACCATCGATTCTGTCGGATCGGCGCCCCGTAACCGATGTTTGGACCCGCCCACCGTACATTGCGCGAAATGGCTCGTGGCGCAACGGAACGGCGACGGTCCGTGCGCGAGTGGAGCGTATGCTCGGCGCTCCCCGGTCGCGGAGCGTGCATGCCCGACGCAGTGGCGGCGGCGCGTGGTGTCTGCAGAAACCTTTCTCACGAGGCGTCGTACGCACGGCATGACGAACAGCACCCCGAATAACACCATTGCCTCGAAATTGTGTGCGCTGCACCTCGCCGCACGGCGGTTGCCCGCGCTGTACCGGTTGGCGCTTATCTCACGCGTGCTGTTGGCGCTCGCCTTTTTGCCCAGCTCATTGGTCAAGTTAATGGGGCAGCGCTTTACGCGGATCAGCTCCAGTGATCCAATCGGTTATTTCTTCGAGGCCATGTACCAAACTGGCCTCTACTGGCAATTCATTGGCGCGTCGCAACTGGTGGCCGGCGCGCTGCTTCTGATCCCAGCGACGGCAACGTTCGGCGCAGCGATGTTTCTGCCCATCACGGTCAACATTTTCGTGATCACCGTATCATTGCATTTCACCGGCACACCGGTGATCACGGGGCTGATGCTACTGGCGAATGTCTTTCTCGTGTGCTGGGATTACCACAAGTTCGCCTCAGTGCTGTTCGGCCCGTCCGCTGCCTATGATGTCGCCGAGTCGCCGTGGTTTCCACGTGTTGAAGTGCGCGGCTACCAACTCGGCGCTGCCACCGGTTCACTGCTCGTGCTATGGACTCGCGACCTCGTGCCGGGTACGCTGCGTGGTCCCGCGCTCGTCACCTGC
>JBBRFQ010000107.1:0-11796 GCA_038224035.1 Gemmatimonadales bacterium | reverse complement strand
GGCATGTACGCGAGTCGCGTCGTATCGCCTTTGAGTCTCGCGTCGAAGTGCGCGGTCACGAAGTGCGCGAGGATGTTGTTCATACGGCGCGTGTCCCACATGGGATCGGCGTAGTGCGTGAACGGGAAGGACTTGAGCGTCTCCGAGAATGCGTAGCTCTCCGCCGGCGCGGGCATCGGTGCGCCCGCGTTGTGCCCGGCGCCGAGGAACGTCAGCAAATAGCGATCCGCGTTCACGGCGCCGCGAAAGAGGGCGCGGGTGCCATTGTCGTAGCCGGACACATCGTCCGCGCTGCCGGCCACGAACAGCGTCGGCGTGCGAATGCCAGCCAGCCCAGCGGCATCCCAGAATCCGGCCTGCATGCCCCATGGACCGATGGCGACGGCCGCCTTGATGCGCGGATCGATGGACGCCTGATAGGCGGCATTGTCGGCGCTGCGCTCCAAGAGCAGCCCGTTGGGTGGCGCGCCAGGAAACGAGGCAGCGGCCGCGCGGTACCCGCCACCAATCACGTTGACCAGGCCGTAGCCCCCCATCGAGTAGCCGATGATCCCTGTGCGTGTGGCGTCGACGCGGCCGGAGAGAAAGTGGCCCGAGTTCGCCGCGCCGAGTCGTGCCAGTTCGTTCAGCACGAACAGCTGATCGTATGGCCGGTTGTAGAGCGTCACGGCAAACGCCTGCGCATTGTCGTACGTGCTGCCGGTGTGATCGATCGAGGCGACGATGTAGCCCTTGCTCGCGAGGTTCTCCCCGAGGTGACTGAGGAGATAGCGATTGCCGGGGTATCCGTGCGAGATGATCAGCAGCGGGAACGCGCTGTCGCTGGCAATCGGTGCGGCGTCGCGGTGCGCGCGTCCACGGAGTGTCACCACAACCGACGGGTCGCGCATGATGGCGCGATACTCGCCATCGTGCGCCGGGCTGTCCGCAACGGAGGGATACCACACCTCGAGCGTGAGCGATCGGTCGGCGCGAACAGTGGGTTCACCGGTTTTTGTACGCAGCACGTCGGGGCGGCTTATATCCGTGACCACAATGGTACGCACGCCCACTGAGTACGCACCGAATTGCGCCAGCTCCGGTGCCAGCGGCGTGACCACGTCGATACGATTTTCGATGCGGTTCTCGATGCGGTTTTCAACGCGACCGGCAGCGCGTTCCTGGGCGACGGCGGGCGCGGAAAGCGCGAGGCTCAGTAGCATCGCGACCGGCAGCGTAGAGAGCGTCGATTGCATTGATGGGGTCATCGTGGTGTCTGGCGTTGGCGCGGGATTTCGCGAGTGGACTGCTGACGATAACGAAGCTGTGCGGACGTTGCGACCTCAGCGCGCGCCGGTCCCGGCCGCCGCCAGTGGAACGCCGCGTACTACGTGGGGTCTCGATTCATACGTCCCACGATCATGGATTTCATTTCCCATTCCGCAGGAGCAGTCATGTCCGAACGACAGAAGCAGCACCAAGGGCGCAGCGAAGGCGACGACACCACGCTTGAAGGGCGAGATATCAGGGCCGACACGCCCGACGGAATTGGCTCGGAGCGTGTGGATGGTGAATTCGAGGGCGGTGCGGAGAAAAGTGAACAAGCGCTCCGGATCGAGGAGAAGCTCAAGAAAAATACGCGTGTCAGCCATTGAGAAGGATGTAGGTCGGTTGAGCACAAAAAGTCTCGTCGAGCTCCTTCGACTGCTTGGTGCTGGTCTGACTCTTGACTTTGCTGACACGCTCATGCACTCGGCAACCAAGCCCATCGACAGCGCTGAGCGAGACGCGGGAACGCGCGCCGTGGCAAACCCGGAGCCTCTCGCGGCGGCGAATGGTGAGGCCGCGTCAACGCTCCGGACGCAGCGCGCGCAGCGTATGGATGAACGGGGAGATGGTCGGAACGTGGAGTCGCACGTCCGCCGACGTGGAACTGTTTTCATATGAAGCGAGCTGGAGCGACTCACCCAGCGCGCGCCCACTCTCGCTGACGCTGCCGTTCCTGCCGGGCAACGAGCAGCATCGCGGCCCGAATGTCGGCGCGTGGTTTGAGAACCTGCTGCCGGATAGCAGCGCCATTCGCACGCGCATGGCATGCCGACTCGGCGTTTCGAATAATCCGCGGAGCCTGCTCGCTGATATTGGTCGTGACTGCGTGGGCGCTGTGCAACTGCTTGGCTTCGACGTCGCTACGGTGGAGCTGGCGACCTTTCGCGAAGATGACAGCACGGAACGCGCGCTCGTCGCTGCCGATTATCTCGATAGCGAAGAGGTGATCGCCGAACATCTCAATGTCGCGTTGGCGAGTGAGCATCAGGATCTGTTTCTGCAGGCGATCGCCAATGTTGCAAAGGCGCGTGGCATGGCACAGCTGGCAAAGGATACCGGAATGGTTCGCGAGAGCCTGTACAAGGCGTTGGCAACCGGCGCGAAGCCGCGGTACGCCTGTTACATAATGATAAGGCCCCGCGGCGGAGCTTTGCGTCAGGTCCACAACCGCACGCGACATAGGTGAACAATGAGCGGAGTATTCGTCAGGATTGGGTTGAGCGTTGATGGCTACCTGGCATCGGAAGGAACGACCATCGACAATCCTGAGTACAAGGGCTGAGGCGCCAAGTGGGGTGCGCTGATGGCGTGGATCATCAACCAGCAGTACTTCCGGGAAACCCTGAAGTTCGGATCAAGCTTGCTGCTGTTACTTCCGCGCTGACATTTCGCGCGTGCTCTAGCGCGACTGTGTAGCGCGCACATGCTCCCCATACTTCCAGAGCGCATCGAAGATGGCCGCGGTGGCGCGTCGATCAGTGCCGCTCAACGATGTGTTCGAGATGTACAGTACGCCGATATCCCCGGCGACATCCGACAGCATTTCGACTTCGACGCCGGGGTCGTTGCCACCGTGACCGACACGGAGCCCGTTGAACTTGGTGCGCCAGAACAGTCCGGTGTTGCCATCCGCTGCCGGAAAGTTCGTTGGCCGGTTTGCATCGGTCAGCTGAAAGCGCCGCATCTCGGCCGCACTCGTGGCGTCGAGAATGCGTGTACCCTCGTACACACCGTCGTTCAACATCGCGATGAAGAACCGGGAGAGATCCGCGACTGATGTGCGCAGGCCCCCGTCCGGATACGTGGTGCCGCCATACGTGGGAATCGGAATCGTGAATCCGCTTTGCGAAACGAAGAGTGTTGAATGATTGGAGCGATCGATTTCGCGCATGAACCAACCCGAGCGATTCATCTGCAATGGTGTGAAGATGTGCTGCTTCGTGTAGACATTCAGCGGCTGACCGACGGCACGCTCGACGATCAATCCGGCGAGTGCGGCACCAATGTTGGAGTAGTCACGAAGTTCACCAGGCCTTGCATCGAGAAAATTTTCCTTGGCATAGTATTTCCCGCCCGGTGTGAAATACGCCGTGAGGAAATCCAGTAGCGGCTCCCCCGAATCACCATCGAACGTGTACGTACCGCGATAAATCTCCCACCGGTCGGTGATGCCCGATGTGTGGGTCGCCAGATGACGAAGCGTGATCGGCACACTGGGACGGAAGGGATTCACGATACGGAATGGCAGATACTGATTGATGTCCGTATCCAGCGAGAGTTTGCCTTCCTTCACTGCGCGCATCATGGAAACACCGACAAAAGGCTTGGCGACAGACGCCACCTTCGTGATGGTATTCGGCGTGAACGGCCGCGTACGCTGCCAGTCCATGAAGCCGTAGCCCTTCATCCACACGACACGCTTGCCGACGATCACCGCCGCGCTGAAGCCCATGACACCTGCCTCGTCCATCGCATGTGTGATGAGGCTATCCAGTGACGCCAGCGTGTGGGCTGCTGTCGTGGACGCCGCGGGTGTCGCTGCAACAGTCTGACCGGAAAGCGGAGAGGTTGTCGCGAGAGACCACAATGTGATGCCGATGCACGTCATGTATCGCACAGGAGATTGCCGAAAGAGGTGGGAATACGTGGAACTTGTATGCGCACCGTACGCCGCCATCGGACGATCTGTTTCAATGATTCTCCGAATGAGATCGAGGTCCGAAAGCGACCAGATATTCACAGAATTTGAGATAGTATTAATGCATGAATACTGAAGAGCCACATGCAGACCTGCATCGCAGCGAGTGGCATCACGCCGTGAACATGCGCGATCCCGCATACGATGGTGTGTTCGTGGTCGCGCTCACATCGACGCTCGTGTATTGTCGACCGTTGTGCCCGTCACGATTGGCGCGTCCTGAGCACCGTCGCTTCTTCACATCGTGGGAAGCAGCGGAGGCATCAGGCTATCGCCCGTGTCGACGCTGTCGTCCGGACGCAACGAGCGGGCAAACTCCGCTCGAAGCGGTGCCACGCCTGGCCAGCACGGTGGTGGACCGCATAGCGAGTGGTGCGCTCAATGGCCAATCAGTCGCGGAACTCGCGGCCACACTCGGCACAAGTGATCGCCATCTCCGGCGCGCGCTCAAGCGCGAGCACGGTACCGCGCCAGCGCGCCTCGCACTCGCTCAACGCTTGCGTGCGGCCACGGCGCTATTGGCCGATCCGCGTCGCTCGATAACGGACGTGGCCTTTGCGAGCGGTTTCGGGAGCATACGCCGCTTCAATGCGGCGTTCCGCGGACAATTTCAGATGTCGCCGACGGCGTGGCGACGCCTGCAGTCGCCGACGAAGTGATGGTTGAGGAGCGGCCCGGCTAAAACCGGGACCGGAGTACGCGAGGATACGATCGACTACGGCGCGCACCGTTACCCTTGCACGATCACGATTTTGCGGTGGAAGATTCGACAGAGTTATGATGGGTATGAAGACTGCGATCTCCCTCCCGGACGCCTTGTTTCGAGCGGCGGCTGGGAGACGATCACGGAGGGAATGCGCCAGCATGCGCGGCAACGCGGAGTGATACTTGACGGAGGCGTGAAAATGTTGAAAAACCGATGGGAGAGGCGGAGCACGATGTTCCTCGGCGCGGTGGCGATTGCCGGTGCGATGTCGGGACTCGTGACAGCGCGCGCAGGCACATCCGGCTCGACCGACCCCGATTGAAAGTCCTATCCCTTCCAAGCATGGCCACTATCCAGAATTATCATGAGCGCGTCGTGCTCGATCCCGAAGTCCGCTTCGGCAAGCCCGTCGTTCGCGGCACTCGAATCACAGTCGGCGATGTGCTCGGGTACCTGGCCGTCGGCATGACCGAGGAAGAGCTCTTGGCGGACTTTCCGCAGCTCACGCGCGATGATGTCCGCGCGTGCCTCGCGTATGCCGCCGACCGAGAGCGCCGTTCTGTCGGTCTCTCGGCGACCTGAGACAGCCGCGTCGGCATTCAAAGCCTTTCGTGAAGCTCCTCTTTGACGAGAACCTATCGGAGCGAACTGCGCGAGACCTTGCAGACCTCTATCCAGCGTCCAGCCACGTCTTTTCTCTCGGATTGGGCGGCGCCGGCGACGGCGTTATTTGGGCGCGCGGAGTAAGTCTTCGGCTCACCGCTTGCCGGCGGCACAGGAAGCCATCAAGCGTGTTGTTCATGCAGCGGTTGTGATCGAGGCGCGCACGAACGGTGTCGAGCGTGGGCGCAGTCGCTTGAAGCGTCACCCTGAGGAGCGCCGACTGGCCGTCGGCGACCGTCACGTTCGTCGTCTGTTCACGGTAGCCGATGCGCCGCACCGTGACCGTGTAGCGACCGGCGGCGAGCTTCGTGATCACGAAGCGGCCATCGAGGCTGGTGCGCAGGGTGTGAGGCTTGAGTGTGTCGCCGACGCCCGAAACGACAACGATCGCCGAGTATAGCGGTCGCTGGAGCGTGTCGGTCACGTATCCCGCGAGGCCCTGGGCGTGCAGCGGGATCGGCGCAATCAATCGCAGCGCGACCAGCAGGTAGGCGAGACAATGGAGACGAGGCAGCATAAGTCGCCTGGGATCTTGCCGATGGTGGACCGCGCCTGTTCCGGAAACTCCGAAAGATCAGCGCCGGCGGATTCGCACAAGCGGTTCAGGAGCTTCCGTGAGCACTGCCTCGTGATCGCCGAGGAGTACATGACAGCGCGGGGACGGTGGTTCTCAGGCCGACGGCGGCACGAAGACGCAGGATCGGCACACGCTGCGGACCTTGTCAAGCGAGCTCGACCGGCCGTCGCTGCGGCGTTGGCGAGTGCCAGACCGCCTCGAGCGCCGCCGCCTCCGCCGTGGAACAGCGGAGCATCGCACAATCCCAGTCGGCGACGATCCCTTGCCGCGCCTGTAGGATCCACGCGCCACTGCCTGCTGAATCAGCGGCCGCGCGAGCGCGACGTCAGCTTCCAGAGTGCTGCGCGTCGTGTAGTCGAAGTGCGCGTACGGCGATGTCAGGTCTGTGGTATGATGCACCGAGACCGACAGGGGTGGCGCGTGGCGGATTTCAGGGTCGTGAGTCCTCCCGCAACTGCGGCGTCGACTGCATCAGTCGACCGGCGCGCCCGTTTGGACGTGACACGCGCTGAAAATGTCGTATTGAGTGCCGCATGTTCCCTCTTGCGAGCCAGCGCCGAACGTCCGATACTCGCTTCGTGGTGGGGGCATGCAAGAATGCTTCTCGCACCGCGATTACCGACCGAGGCTCTGTGTGCCTGATTTCGAAGGAAGCTGGTGGTCCGGGCGGCTCGACGTGACTCAGCGCTGAGCAGTGTTCGCTCACGCCGAAGACTGGGCGCTCCGGACCTCGAGAGCGACCGTGCCACGCGTGCAAAGGCTTTCACAAAGATGCAGCATATTCGATGCGCGAGTTTCCGGGCTCGACCGCCGTCACTCACATCGACTATCCACTTCCCACGCACACGTTCGCGGCCGACGCCGCCAGCATCGCAACTTGTGCGGGAGAGGCGGGTCAGTTTGCTGCGGTGGACTCGGTGCCTTTTGCGCAGCAATCGTCGCTCGTCGTGCAGTTCGAGACTTATTGCGTGACGCAAAGCCGTTTCCGGGCTAGCTCGGCGCCGCGCTCACGGACGGAACGATTCTGATCGTGGATCAGAGCGAGAATCAACTGGTGCACTACAACTTTTCCTCCGGTGCGTTTCGTGACGTCGGGCGCGTTGGGAGCGGACCAGGCGAATATCGGACGGTCGGATGGTTGCATCGGCTGGGTGCGGATAGCACGCTAATGACTGATGCGTACTCAGGGCGGTGGTTCTTACTGGCGGGAACGCGGGTTGCGAGAATGTTCTCCGAGCACGAGCCGCTGAACTTGCTCTTGCCACATGTTTCCGACCAATCCCCTTGCAGCGGCGGAACACGGGCTGCTGTTTCGAGACGACTGGATTGCGATCGTGCGATTGCGCCCATACCGCGTCGACTGGCGCAAGCCGAACGGTGAGTGGCTGTACGGCGCTGCGCTGCCTGCGTATGCGCCGCGAGCGCCAATGTTGCGGGACAAGTGTGCGGCGATATCACAGCTTGCCGGCCGCATGTTTGCGTGCGAACCCGCAGCGTTCAACGATTGGCCGGACGTGGTGCCGCCGTTTGCGCAGATGGGCCGACGAGTTATCCCGATGCTGCTCGCTGACGCTGAGGGGAATCTCGTGATTGAGCGACTTCGCACCGCCGATGCGAAAACGCATCAGTACGATGTCATCGATCGACGGAGCAGGATCATTCGGTCAATCTCCCTCGCCACGTCGGACGCGATCATCGGGTTCGGCGCGCGACACGTGTATGTCGTGCACACGGACGCCGATGACCTGAAGGCGATCCGCAAGCATGCGCTTCCGAGGTAGGTCGACCCTACCGAAAACTCTGAATCAAACTCTGCATCGTCAAACTCCACCCGTCCACCAAGACGAACAACAACAACTTGAACGGCAGCGATATCATTGCCGGCGGCAATCCGAACATGCCGTCTTCGTGAGTGCCGATGTCACAGAAGGGGCGTCGGCACGCCCCTGTTTACAGCGAGGCGGGACCGCAGGCTCGATTGAGGCTTACCTCGCATAGCGCGATTCCCAATCCCGGATTTGCGAAAGCAACTGTGAGCGGTTCTGGCTCAGTGGTGAACCGGCAATCTGAGCTGACGAGGTGTTCCCTTCAATAACGGCTGGCGTTGCGGACACGCCGAGCCGGACCAAAAGCGCGGCATTGTCAATGACATGATATGTGTGGCGCGATTCAGGAAAGATCGCCTTGACACTCCGCTCCCACGAGTTCACCGGTGCGCCGCGTGTGCGAAGCAAGACGACAGGCGCGTTGGGCAATCGACTCGCCAGAATCTTCAGTTCTGAGCTGCGAGACTCGCAGTCGTCCTGCTGAATGACCACCGCTATCCCGCTCGCTCCCGTGCTCTGTAATGACCGCACAAGCGGTGTCGATTCTAGCGATGGCTGACACGCCGCAAGCGAAAGCACCGCTGTCGCCCGTAACCCACGTTGTCCAAAAAGAAGCGCTAATGCTACTGAAGACAGCACTGATCGCCGGGCAGCTTTACGATGAACTGATCAATGCGGTCAAAGCCGGTCGAGTCTTCGGAGACGACAACCAGAGTGGAATCGCGCGAGGAGAGACTGCGCACGGTTCCCTGCATCACAAAACTGCCTTCGTAGCGCCAGGGCGCGCGATGATAGAGATCCACGATTCTCCGCCGCGCCGTCGTGCGTCCCCCATAGAGTATTGCGACCATGTCGCCGAGCGATGACACTCCGCGAACGGCTGACAGAGTTCCCTCTGCGAATCCGATTCGTATCGCTTTACTGTCTTTCGATTCTTCAACGACTGGTGGAGGGACATGCTCAATGAGCGGGACCGACACCATTGAGTCCACACGATGAAATACGGCGAGATACGACTCGTTTGAAGCGCCGAGCGCGCAAGACCCGTCCGCTAACTGATACAGTCGCATCTGTGCATCGAGCCCACTGCGATGGACAGCCCGTTTGATTGGAAACGGCTGTCGATCCAGAAGAGAATCCGCGTTGTCCGGAAGCCGCGCGATGCCGGTGAAGTTATCGGCACCATGAGGCCGTACCATGACGTAGTTGTTTCCATCGGGCAGTCGACAAACGCCCCAAATCATTCCGATCTTCGGAAGCTCGCGAGATGCAATCAGCTTCCCCTCGTCTGACCACTCAGTGAGGCGCCTTAAGCGAACGTCGGAGTAGAGAATCGATGTGTCAGAAGCCCACAGTATCGCTCCCAACTGAAACTCTCCAGGCCCACTTCCACGCCGACCAGTTCGCCACGTTGGGAATCCGTTGTTGTGTCGCAGACCCAGTAACGCCATTCGGCCGGCATCCTGCGCAACAACGACGTTTCGCAAAACCGCGACATCGTACGGCTGCAACAATGTCGTATCATCCATACTCGCGACGTAGCTCCAGCCCGCGCGAAGTTGAACGTTTGTGGGACGTCGTCCCGATGCGTACAAATCGGCCGGCCAGCGCGTAGGATCGACAATCGCGTCGTGCGGATGCTCTGGCGCCGGACGCGACGACTCTGCATCGTCCGAGTCGCGCATCGCACCCGCGGTGGCGTCGACGAGATGTCGCGAGTCGCGAGTCGACAATACATCAGGCTGCTGAGACTGTGTACCGGGCGCCCGCTGTTCGCAGCCGACCAGCGCAAGGGAACAGGTCGTTGCTGCCACCCAGAACCGGCGCCGTCCTGCGGCGCCGGTTGGATCGGTGATGAAGCGAGTTGCTGTATCACGCTTCACGTTTCGCTGAGCTCTCCAATGATCGGCATATTCAGGTCCGTGCACTCCTGTTGGCCGTTGACCACAACGCAAATGAAATCGGGAATGATAATCCGACCACATTCACTCGTTGGAATTGGGTTACATGCGCTTAACGGAGAATCTGCTCGTGTTTCGTCAGGCGCAATCGCCAGAAGAAGCCCGACGCCAAGTACTGCCGCTAGACCGCGCAAGATGTGCTTGCTCCGCATTTCGAACCTCACCGAAGTGGAATGTGCACTCACAGTTCGCGTCTGTGTGAGTTCAAAGGACCCGCAAGTCGTTGACGAAACTGAAAAGGCAGCACGACTTCGACGCGCCGCAACTATGCAACGTTGCTGTTCACAATCACAAGAGGCAACATGCGACACTCTATGCGACAATGTTTGCACGAACGCTCGTTGATTCGCCCATGGGTCGACATCACACGGACCTGAGCGTCGACCCCGGCTTGGAGGCGAGCTGCAGCATTGCGAAGGGGACGGCAGGCCCCACCGCCGACACTGTCGCTCAAGTGATCGGCGGGTAACGCCGAACGCCGCTGCAAGCCGATCCACGCTCCAGTCTCCCGGATCCCAAATCGCTTGCCACAACAAGAATCGAAAACCAACCGGTAGGCGAGCGAGCGCCTCCTCCATCTCCGGCTCGAGCACGTTCTCGTTGACGGGAGCGAGATGAATAGTCTGATACCAGACATGCTGCAGGGCGAGGCGCAGTGCTTCAACCGATGCGGCGTCTCGCTCGACAACTGCGCATCGCCGAGCGATGGGGGAGGGCCAAAGGGTACTCAGTGCATCAGTGTCCGACACCGATGTGAGCAGTACTGCGCAGTCCCATCCAGCCACAAGGCCAAGCAGCGTGCGCACCTGACCGCGGGCTGGCGCGAAGTGCACCATTGCTTGTGCCAGTGAGACGTCAACCACCAGACAGCAGCGCGCGGCGTAGTCAAAGTGCGTGTAGAGCGACGCAGGCTCTATTGCGTGTCGCACCGACACTGCGCATCGTGCGGGGTGCGGGGTGCGGGGTGCGGGGTGCGGCGGGACGAGCGCGAGTTCCTCGCGAAGCGCGGCGCTTATCGGAGCGCGCGCCGAGTCAGTGACTACTGTGACCACCCTGAATGAAGCTTGCATGAAGTGGTGCGAAGAAGCGGACTCACGGTGGGAATATCGAGAGACCAATACTTCGCGCGACGGACTGCACCGTGTCAAGCAAGCTCGAGCGTAATCGCTATCCGCTACCGAAAACTTTGAATCAAACTCTGCATCGTCAAACTCCACCCGTCCACCAGCACGAACAACAACAACTTGAACGGTAGCGATATCATCGCCGGCGGCAGCATGAACATGCCCATCGCCATCAACACCGAGGCCACCACGGCGTCAATGATGATGAACGGCAGGTAAATCGCGAAGCCGATCTGAAACGCGGTACGCAGCTCGCTGGCCACGAACGCCGACATCAGTACATGCAGCGGCACATCGTCGGGCGTGTCGGGCTGCGCAATGCGGCTCATCTCCACAAACGTGCGCAGGTCCTTCTCGTTCGTCTGGTTCAGCATGAACTCGCGGAACGGCTTCACCCCTTCCTTGAGCATCTCCGTCTGCTCGATGCTGCCATTCAGCCACGGCGTAATCGCGGTGCGATTGGCTTCGGTGAGCGTGGGTGCCATGACGAAGCCCGTGAGTAGCAGCGCCAACCCGGCCACCAGATGTGCCGGTGGTGCGCTCTGCGTGCCCATCGCCTGCTTGAGAAAATGCAGCACGATGAGGATGCGCGTGAAGCCGGTCATCATGAGCAGCAGTGTGGGCAGGAGCGTCATGAGGCCCATCATGAGCACCACACCAACGGTGCCATTCAAGCGCAGACCACCATCCGGGCCGCTGCCCACACGTAAATCGAGTTGTGGCACGAGGCCGGCCACGGCATCGGCGGCCGACGCCGGCGCCGTTGATTCCGCCGCACCTTCAGTCGCGGCCTGCGCGGGCTGCGCTGCTTGTGGTTGCGCGGTGTTCGCAGCTGGGCGTGTGGCCGCTGCACGAGCGCGCGGCGCTTCCGGCTGCGCGGCGGTATTCGCACGCGCCTGACCCGTCGGACGCGTTGCGGCGCCGGTTGGGGCC
>JBBRFQ010000106.1:0-11856 GCA_038224035.1 Gemmatimonadales bacterium | reverse complement strand
CTCGGCCGTCGGTCCAACCCCCGTCACCAACGACTCCGGCACAAAACTCTCGCGGAACGCCTGCTCGCGTTCCTCGAGCGACGCCTGCGCTTCGCGAACGGCAAAGTCGAACGATTGCGGGTCAAGCTTCACCAGCGGCTGTCCTTTACTCACGCGTGAGCCCGCCCTGACCAGGACTTCCGCCACGCGACCACTGACATCGGACGAAAGCTTTACCACTACATCTCCATAGATGTCGCCGCGCGCATTCACGCGCAGGACGAGATCTCCCTTGGTCGCTTCCTGCGCGACGACTGGGAGTGCGACGGCTGCGCGTGGCGCAGCGGCCTCATCCGCAGAGACAGTTTGGGCATTGGGATCATCGTTCTCGGCAGCGTCGCCCTCAGCCACATCTTTTGCGCAGGCGGAGAGCAACACGCAGAGGATCAACATCGAACACACATCGCGACGAATCAGACCGGAAGGCATGCGCGAGCGGGTCACAGGGCGGGACTGACCTTGAGGCGGGCTGGCCAGCGACAGGATGGTATCGGGATAGAACGGACGGTACGGGACATTGGATGCGGCAACGGGGCAAAGGGTTGCCGCACAGTCTGCATGCTACGTATCGGAGCAAGGTCGCGACAGGGGATAGCTACGAATACCCACACGGTCTAGTTACAGAGCGGATTTCGCCACGGAAATCTCCACGACATGGTCCCGCCCTTCTCACTGAGCGTCACATACACGTCATGCGTCATCGCAATTCGATTGCCCACGGCGCACACCAATTGCCCATGGCGAACACCTGTACGCCGAGCAATCCACGCAGGTTATAAGGTGAATCATGTGATTCCGTGTCGTTTGTCTTCCTCTTTTCTGCATGAACGAACCGTTGGCGTCCGGCGAATCGTTCGAACCGCAGCCACGCTACGAAGTGTGGCTCGCAGAGCGTGAGCTGCTTTCAGCGGCCGCGTTGGTACGCGACGCGCGTACAGATGCGGAGTCGAGACTCGCACGCGCCGGATACGGCGCCGCCTGGATGCGCTTCATGGTAGCCTTGTGCAACTTGCCGTGTGTTGAACGCCCGATAGAAGTCGATCGTGTGCTCGAAGCGCTGCGTCACGCGCACTTGCTTCGCAGTCGTGGGGAGCTGATCAGCAGCCCGCCGTTTTCTCCCAGACCGCCCGCGTCGCCCGACGCGGGGAACAGTCAGTGACATCGAAGACCGGCCGTTGCCGGTTCAAGGAGGAGTGATGCGTGAACCGTTGATGCCTATGGCGGCATATCAAACCGATGTGCGTGATGGCACGCGATGGATCGGACATCCGACGCAACCGCACGGCTGGTTTTCGATCACGCACATCGCCGTGCGTGTGGCCTCGCTTCCTCCAGAACATCGGCTGCGTTTTCTGCAGACGCTGCCTGATGAGCTGCTCCCGGATCCGTCACGTCGACCAACGCATGTCGACCACGATCAGCCGCGCTCGGACAACCCCTTCGTGCTGGCCGCAGAACAACTTCGTGTGGCGGCCGAGGACATGGAGCGCGATCTGTGCTTCGAAATGGCCTACACCACCGTGTCGGCGGCCGCACAGATTGTGGCCAAGCACGATGCCGCAAGCGTTCTCTCCGCCTCGAACCACCTCGCCCGTATTGTCCGTCAGCTCGGCGAGACGGCGACGGCCGAAGAGATGTATCAGCAGGTCGCCGACGAAGCCGAGCAACGCGGTTTCCCGTGCGTTGCCGGTTACGCGCTCGGTGGCTTGGGAAACCTTGCCATCATGCGCGGCAACCGTCCGGCGCAGCTCATGTTCTTCTTAAAGTCACTGGCGATTGCCCGTCTCGACAGTCCGCTCGAGTCGGTAGCTCGCTGGGGACTGATGAACCACGCGCTGGCCATGAACTCCCTTCCCGACGCGCTCCTGCACGGCTGGCGGGTGTATGACTTGTCGACATCCGACGAGGAGCGCGCCGGCGTACTACATAACTTGGCATCCGTGGCGCTGCGGACGAACTTCGTGGACGAAGCGCTGGCCGGTCTCGAAGGTGCTCTTCGATTGGCCAGGACGTCTCGCGTGTGGCTTGCCGTGGCCGCGACGGCCGCCGAAGCGGCCGGTCGAGGCGGCAAGAGTTCGTTGCTGATGACCCTCGAGGAAGGCGGGCGTCGCCACGGTGGCGCTCCCATTCCCTTCGAACACGGCCAATGGCTGCTGGGTTTGGCCAAGGGATGGATGGCGCTCGGCTCCATGGAGGCGGCCAATCGATTCACCCGCGAGGCGCTGGACCTAGCGCAACGACACGACTTCCACGAGCTTACGTATCGATTGGAGGAGTTGCTGGCTCAGATCACGACGCCGATCAAGAATGAGTCCCTGCCTTCCGAGACTTTCCCGAGTAGGGAAAAGCTTTCGGAGTCAACCAGATCGGGACTTGCTCGTCTCTGTACCGTGGCCGCCTGATGCCGCAGTGGCCTCAGATCACACCCAAGGCATGGAGTCGAAGCTGGCAGTCGTCTTCGGATCGTCAACGCCAGTCGGTGAGCCAGTGCAGGCGGCGAGGGCGAAGGAGCTGATCAGGGCGACGGCGAGGAGGCGAATCGATCGTGTCATCAAGGACTCCGGTAAGGGTTGATGAACAAGTAGCCCTTCCGCATGATTGGCGGGTGTGCGCCATGGGCAATTGGTGTGCGCTGTGGGCAACCAGTTTTCAGGGTACTCGATGACCGACCGCCGCGTCGCCCTGCTGTTCGGAGACCGCATTGCTCAGGCCCGCCTCTCTGAGGCGTTTCGCGGCTTTGCCTCGCTCCTCATGATCGAAGAGACCAGCGAGCTGGAAGAAACGCTGCTGGTAAGCACGTCAGTGTGCGCGACGGTCATTTTTTTCGCCCCGTCGCATCAGGCGGAAGCGCTGCGGGCGGCGGAGCGCATACACGCGGCGCACCCCGATCATCCGATCATCGGCTACGTCGATCCGCGCACGCTCAACTCGCGTTTCATCCTCGAGACGGGCAAGGCGGATCTGGCCGATCTCGTCTTGCGCGACATCGACGACTCGCGGGCTGTGCTGCTGCGCGTCTTGCAGAACGCTGAGCAACGCAGCATCGCCACGCGTGTGGTTGAGGAGATGTGCGACGGTCTACCGCGTCACGCCCGAATGACCCTGCAGTTCATCGCACGGCATTTGCGCGAGCAGCTTGACGTCCCGACCATCGCGGCGGGACTGGGCGTGAGTCGGCGCACCTTGCATCATCGGCTCGAGCAGGCCGGCAGTCCGGCGGCCAGCGAACTGGTGGGATGGTGCCGCGTCGTGTTCATTGCGCACCAACTGTCCACAGTGAACGCGTCCATGGCGACCATCGCCAGTCAGCTCGATGAACCGTCGTGGCGGAATCTCAACTACTTGCTGCGACGGTATGTCGGCATGGGCGCGCAGCAACTCCGCCATCCCGATGCCTTCGCACAAACGGTAGCGACGTTTCATGCCGCGTTCGCTCAACCCGTCCCGCACTCTGCACTCAGCGTCCCGACAGCCGAGCCGCTCGAACTGCACTAGACAGGTGCGTTTGGGAGGGCCGACCCGAGGATTTTCCGCTGCCGAGGCGAACCTCTACATCATCCAGATACCTGCGCTCATGAGCTCTTCGAGCCCGCGCGGCGGGAGCGGTGGGAGCGGCTTGAGCGGTTCCCGCTGAAGACTCTCGAAGCCAAGCTGGGTGGCCGAGTTCACGGCGATGGGCGTCAGCGGAGGCGCGATCGGCGCATGCCGCCGGATTTCCGAGGGGGTCATGCCCACCATCTCGCGCAAGAAGCGATCGAACAGTTGCCGTCTCGCCGTCAGATCATACTCCGACAGCGTATGTCCAAGCACGCGCTTGCCCATGCGCGCAATTGACGAGTGTCGAACGCCCATCTCATGCGCAACGCCCCGCCAGGTACGACCGGAGTCTTTGCGTACCACGGCGTGGAGGAGCTGCATCCAGTCGACGAACACGCCGGCGGTGGGGATCTCACGCGAGGCGCGTGACCAGATCCGGGAGAGGGACGCTCGGTGCACGCCGCCGAGCGCGGCCAGCGCCGCCACACTCGGCACCGGACGTAAAGCGGCGATCGCACGGACCATGACGTCTCTCACCGGATCCGGCAGATGTTTTGCGTGGTGCACCACCGCTGCGAGCCGAAGCAGCGGCAGTTGGCGCCACACGGCCAGCATTTGTGTGTCGCGTCGAGCAAGCATGCTCCACGAAATAACGCGGTCCACACCGGCCGTCATCAACTGCTCGCGATGCAGTGGCTCGACGCCGATCTCATGCTCGGGACCCGCGACCACGATCGGCAGCCACCGATGTCGCACTCGAATGGACTGCAACGACACCAGCAAGGACTGCTCGGGCGGCGCCTCGAGGCCGAGCAGGAGCCCGCGGGCGGTGGGCACCAGCGACTCAACGCGGCGCATGCTCGAGAGTCGGCGGAGCTCGGCACCATTGGGAAGCAGCGACGTGAGACGAATCACGCCGTGGTCGGGGAGGCCATACTCGAGAATCATACGCGTGGGGTGGAGGTGAAAGCCCACTCATACCACCCATGCGTCACAAGATCGTCACTTGAGCGCTGTGCTTGCTCGGAACGGGTGGAGCCCGTTAGGCTTCCCCTGTCTGCGCGCGTAGCTCAGTTGGATAGAGCGTCGCCCTCCGGAGGCGAAGGTCGCAGGTTCGAATCCTGCCGCGCGCATCGCATCGTTAAATTATTCCCGGATCGTCCTGGCATTGACCGGGACGGGCGTGGCGGGTACGTTCGCCCGCCCACCCTTATCCAGTCGCGCCACGTGCACGTCGCCGAATTGAAGCGGATGTCGGTGCAGGAGCTTCAGGCTCTCGCCGCGTCACTTCACGTCACCAATACGTCGGGCCTGCGGAAGCAGGACCTGATCTTCCGCATCGAGCAAGCGTTGCTCGATGCGGAGACTACGTTGTACGGGGAAGGCGTGCTTGAAGTGTTGCCGGAAGGCTACGGCTTTCTGCGCGCACAGGACTTCAACTACCTGTACGGCCCCGACGACATTTACGTCTCTCCGTCGCAAGTCAAGCGGTTCGATCTCCGCACCGGCGACACGGTCATGGGCGAAGTGCGCCCGCCGAAAGAAGGAGAGCGATACCTGGCGTTGCTGAAGGTGGAGCGTATCAACGGTCTCGATCCAGAGAAGGCGAAGCAGCGGATCGCCTTCGACAACCTGTCCCCCCGCTATCCCGACCAACGCATTCGCCTTGAGCACAAGGGCGGAGACGTTGCGTGCCGTCTCTGCGATATCATCGCGCCGCTGGGCAAAGGGCAACGCGGTTTGATTGTCGCCCCGCCCAAAGCGGGCAAAACGATTCTGTTGCAGCAGTTCGCCAACGCGATCGCGGCCAATCATCCGGAAATTACGCTCATCATTCTGCTCATTGATGAACGCCCGGAAGAAGTCACCGACATGCAGGCGAATGTGCCCTCGGCCGAGGTGATCAGCTCCACCTTCGATGAACAGCCGGATCGCCATGTGCAGGTGGCCGATATGGTCATCGAAAAAGCCAAACGTCTCGTTGAAAGCGGGCAGGACGTGGTGATCCTGCTCGATTCGATTACGCGACTCGGCCGTGCCCATAACGCCATCGCCCCGTCGGGCGGCAAGATCATGTCGGGCGGTGTCGAAGCGCAGGCGCTGCAAAAGCCCAAACGCTTTTTCGGCTCGGCACGCAATGTCGCCGAAGGAGGCTCGCTCACCATTCTCGCCACGGCACTGATCGAAACCGGTTCGCGCATGGACGACGTGATCTTCGAAGAGTTCAAGGGCACCGGCAACATGGAGCTCGTGCTCGATCGCAAGATTGCCGACAAGCGCATCTTTCCGGCGATTGATGTGAACAAGTCGGGCACGCGTCGCGAAGAGCTGTTGCTGACACCGTTCGAACAGCAGCGCATCTATTTGCTGCGATCATTTGTCAGTGAAATGCCGAGCGATGAGGCGATCTTGTTCCTGCTCAAACGCATGGAACGGACAGACACCAACCAGGAATTTTTCGACCGCATGCATGAGCCGTGAGCAGGCGCGGCGTATGACAACGTGTCGGACACTGGCTATCGACTGGGGAGACCGCCGCATCGGACTCGCCGTGAGCGACGAGCTCGGTATGCTCGCTTCGCCGGCCGGCGTTGTCACGCGGCGCGCAGGAAAACGTCCGCCCATTGCAGAGTTGCTGCGGCAGGCCGACGCGCTTGCCGTGGACGCGATCATTTTCGGGTTGCCCATCGACGGCAATGGCAACGAGACGCCGCGCTCGATCGAAGTGCGTGAAGTGGCGTCGAAACTCGCCGCGCGCACGGATCGGCCGGTTCGACTGGTCGACGAACGGTTCACCACAGCGGCCGCACTGCGAACCGTGAGGGAACAAGGAGGCAGCACGCGCGGTCGAAAGGGTGATGTCGATGCGCTGGCGGCCGCGATCCTCCTCGAACAGGTGCTGCAGGCACAGCGCGGAGGCGTCGTGCTAGGTGAGCCGGTAGAACCGTGGCAGGGCGAGGGGCGCGACTGATGCGGCACCGTATGTGTCGAGGGTTGGTCGTCAGCGCGCTGCTCGTCGCCAGTCTGCAGGGCTGTGGCCGCTCGGCGAGTGATGCGCCGGTGCAGGTCATTGTGCCACCCGGCGCGTCCCTGCGCACCGCCGCCGACTCGCTTGAACAGGCCGGTGTGATCAGTTCCGCACGCCTTTTTCGCTGGTACGCATCGATCGGCGGACGCGACCGGGGCATCAAGGCCGGTACCTACGCGCTGCGCCCCGACCAGAAGTGGAGCGAGGTGCTGAGCGCGCTGGTGCGCGGCGAAGGACTGATCGTCACGGTGACGATCCCGGAAGGATTCGACCTGCGCACCATCGTGCCGCGTCTCGCCAAAGCGCTCGGCGTTCCCGAAGATTCCGTGCGCGTGGCGGCTCGCGATTCAGTCTGGCGTGCGGAACGCAACGTGACCGCCGCCACACTCGAAGGATACCTGTTCCCCGACACGTACACGTTTCCGGCGAAGACGAGCGCACGTCGCGCCGTACAAACCATGCTCGAGCGTTTTGATGCTATCTGGCGCGACGAATGGAACACGCGCGCCGACTCCCTCGGCATCACCAGGCACGAAGCCGTGACGATGGCGGCGCTCGTGGAGAAAGAAGCCCGCGTCGCTGACGAACGCCCGATCATTGCGGCCGTGTACTGGAATCGCGTGAAAAAAGGCATGCGACTGCAGGCTGATCCCACCGTGCAATACGCGTTGCCCGAACACGTGGACCGCGTGCTGTTCGTGCATCTCGAAGTGGATTCACCATACAACACGTATCGCTACGACGGATTGCCGCCCGGGCCGATTGCCTCGCCGGGTGCGGCCAGTCTTGAAGCGGCGCTGTATCCGTCCGACGTGTCGTACCTGTATTTCGTCGCGCATCCCGACGGACATCACGAGTTCCGCAATACGTTCGCCGAACATCAACAGGCGATTGCGATGGTGCGACGCGAAGCCCGGCGACGCAGCAGCGCTCCCGAGGGCAACGGCGGCTCGCAGTGATGCGCGCCCGCGCGCCTGAAGTGTGGACACACGAGCGCATGCGCGCCGCGCTTGCGGTGGTCGCGATTACCGATGATCTTCGCGATGGCATCGATGGGCTCGTCTCACGCGCGATCGCGGCCGAACGCGGCGGCGTCACGATGGTGCAGGTCCGGCTCAAGTACGCGACATCACGCGAACTGCTCCGCGTGACACGCTCGCTCGTTGGTGCACTTCATGTTCCCGTAATCGTGAACGATCGGGTAGACATTGCCCTGCTCTCCGATGCAGCCGGTGCTCATCTAGGCATGTCCGACCTGCCGATTGCGCTCGCGCGCACAATCGTCGCGCCGTCATTTTTGCTCGGCGTATCGCTCGGCGCGGTGGATGATTTGCCCGAGCTGGACAGTGCAGACTACGTGGGCGTGGGGCCGGTGTTTGGAACGCCCAGCAAGTTGGACGCGGGGACTGCGCTCGGCATCACCGGCGCGGTCGCACTCGCACGCGCAGCCGGGCGTCCGGCGGTGGCGATCGGTGGGCTCGACCAGAACAACTCGTCGGCGGTGATCGCCGCCGGGTTTGACGGCGTGTCTGTGATTCGCGCGGTACTGTCGCAACCGGATCCGGAAGTCGCGGCGCGCGCGCTGCTGACGGCCGTGATGGCTGGTCGGACCTGATGATTCGCCGAGTGTAGCGCAGTGCACGACAGGCTTCGCTGTGCGGTGCTGGTGGCCACCTATAACTGGCCTTCTGCGCTGGTGCTCGTGCTGAGCGCCCTCCGTGCGCAGGATTCACTGCCCGACGAGGTCCTGATAGCCGACGACGGTTCGGGACCGGAAACCGCGGCCGTGATCTCACAAGTCGCCGCCGACTTCCCTGTGCCATTGCATCACGTGTGGCAGGCCGATGACGGCTTTCGCGCCGGTGCCATTCGCAACCGCGCGATCGCGGCGTCGAGCAGCGACTACATCGTGCAGATCGACGGCGACATCATACTGCATCCGGCCGCGATCCGGCAGCATCTCGCGGGCGCCAGGCGCAACACATGCATGCAGGGCAGTCGCGCGTTGCTCACCCCTGCGCTGACGCAGCAGTTGCTCAAGACAGGGCGCACCCGCACGCATGCTTTTGAAGCCGGCGTCCGGCATCGGCTGAACTCGTGGTATCTGCCCTGGCTCGCGCCGCTGGCGTCGCGCACGACCAGCGATCCACTCGTGCGGGTGCGCGGCTGTCATATGGCATACTGGCGCGACGATGCGATGCGTGTGAATGGTTACAACGAAGCCATGACCGGCTGGGGACTTGAAGACAGCGAGTTCGTGGCCCGACTGCGGCACGCGGGGGTCGAGCGGCGCGCCCTCAAGTTTGCGGCCGTGGCGTTGCACCTGTGGCACGAGGAACGGTCGCGTGAGGCCGTTCCCGGCAACCGCACGGTGTACGAAGAGACGATCGCGTCCCGCGCCACGCGGTGTGCGCTGGGCATCTCCGCACCCACCACTGTTGTGTCTGCTCCACCCGTCCCTCTGGGTGCGGCTGGTTGCTCCGCCCCGATATCCACCCCATGAAACCGAACGTACGAACGATTCGCGCAAACGAGCTCGGTACCGCCACCGTCAACAAACGCGCTGAGCTGCGACTCACGCGCGGACATCCCTGGATCTTCAAGAGTGACGTGCTCGCCGCCCCGGGTGTGCCGGCCGGTGTGGTGCGTATGCAGGCGTCAAACGGGCGACCGTTGGGCAGTGCGCTGTGGAGTCCGTCGTCAGAAATTTCGCTGCGCTTGATCGAGGCGTCGCCGGATCGCGTCATCGACGGCGCGTGGTGGCACGAGCGCATCGGCGCGGCGATTGCGCGCCGCACGGGTCTGGCTGCGCACACCACTGCTCGGCGACTGGTGCACGGTGAGGGCGACGGTCTTCCGTCGCTCGTGGTGGATCACTACGATCGCTGGCTGGTGGTGCAACTGCTCTCGGCGGGACTCGAAGCATGTCGCGCAGAAATTGTGGCCGCGCTTGTAGCGCTCACCAACTGCGAGGGAGTGCTCGCGCGCAACGATCCCTCGGTGCGTTCGCGCGAGGGCTTGCCGCGCGAAACGGAGGAGTTGGTCGGCACGGTGCCGCGTCTGATTGAAGTGCAGGAAGACGGCGTGCGGTTTCTTGCCGCGCCGTGGGACGGACAGAAGACCGGCGCGTTTCTCGACCAGCGTGACAACCGGGTGCTCGTCGGATCACTCGCGCGTGGCCGCGCGCTCGACTGTTTTGCGTATCACGGATCGTTCGCGATGCATCTGGCTCGGCGTGCGGACGAGGTGACGGCGCTCGACATATCGGCGCCCGCGCTCGAACGCGCCGCGGAGAACGCCGCACTCAACGGCTTCTCGAACGTGCAGACGCACGTGGCCGACGCCTTTGAAGCGATGCGGGCGTGGGTTCGCGAGGGCCGGCGCTTCGATACGATCGTCGTCGACCCACCGGCGTTCGCGAAGTCCCGCGCTTCGCTGAACGGTGCACTGCGCGGCTACAAGGATGTGAACCTGCAGGCCATGAAGTTGCTCGCGCCGGGCGGTGTGCTCTTCAGCGCGAGCTGCTCACATCACGTGGATCGTGCGATGTTTCTCGGGATGTTGCAGGAAGCTGCCGCCGACAGCGGCCGGCGGTTCGCCATCCGTGCGGTGACCGGTCAGGCCGTGGATCATCCGGAGGTGCTGACGATTCCTGAAACGGGGTATCTCAAGGGCGCGCTGCTTGAGGACGTCGGGTGAGCCGTCAAGCCGGCTACGCACTCAGCACGCGTGACGCACGCGCCGACGCCTCCAGTTACACGCGCTGACAGCGCCCGCAGTAGTACGTGCTGCGCCCCGCCTGTGTGATGCGGCGTACGGGCGCACCACAACGCACGCACGGCGCGCCCTCGCGGTCGTAGACGTTCCATCCTTCGTCACCTCCATCGCCGATCGCGTACGCGTGACCGTCGTCAGTAGGGCGCCGACCGTAGTAGCGCGCAGCGGGGGCCCGTTCGAGCACGGCGCGTACGGCTGCGGCCAAACGCTCCGTGCGCACCGCCGACAAGCGATTGGCCCGTGCCATCGGATGAATGGCCGCCTCCCAGAGCGCTTCGGCGGAATAGATGTTGCCTAGACCGGCCACTACACGTTGATCCAGCAGGGCCGGTTTAATCGGGCCACGTTTGTTGATGAGAGCGGCGCGCAGTTGCTCGCCTGTCCACGCCGGATCGAGGGGTTCCGGGCCGAGCTCAGGCAGAAACGAGACACCCGCCGCATGCACGCGCACCACGGCAAACGCGCGTCCGTCCACCAGCGACACTCGCGTGCCATCGTCTAATTCGAAACGTACGCGCTCGAGGGCTGGAGGCGGCAGCGTGGCGGGACCGATGGCCCAGTCACCGGTCATCTTGAAGTGCACTTCGACAATGCGCCCGTCCTCGAGATGCAGCAGCTGGTACTTCGCGCGACGCTCAACCCGATCCACTCGCACGTCGGCGAGCGACGAGCGTGTTGCCGCAGACAGCGCGCGTGCCGCCGAAGGATGCAGTGTCTGCACGCTCACGATCGTTCGACCTTGTATCGCATCGCGCAACAAGCGCGTGGCGCGCTCGACTTCGGGCAACTCGGGCACGTGATTTTGATGTATGGTGATGAGGTTGCGACCACGTCGCGCCGCTTTTCGACGTGCAATGCAACGTTTGCACTTGCGTATTTCTGATTGCGGCCTACTATTTGTCCACACCTTTCCACATTGGGGCATGCCCTTCCAGAATCCGCGCTCGCTCAAGCACGAATACGAGCTCTACGTTGAACGCGAGATCGAGGACTATAAGGACTCGATCGCGCGTAGCGCCATCCTCAAGATCGGCGATGAGGCGGTTGCCGCGCTTGCGGAACAAGCGCAGGTCGCGCTCACCGAGATCCTGATCTGGCAGGAAGTCGACCGCATCATTTCGCGTCGACTTCGTTTGCCCAGCTACTCCACCTGGCGCCGTCGTCGGATCAAGGAGCTCGAACTGTACAAGCGGCCTGAGCATTGGGGGCTCGATCCCAACGCGGCGCTTGTTCGTGAGCTGCAGCATTCGCCCGACCGTCACGTACTCGTCGCGGGCGCTGCGCGCGAAGGTCAGGCCCTCTTCCTCGCCGCCAATGGCTGTGCCGTCACCGCCGTTGATCCGGCCGCAGACGCGATGCAGCGCATCTTCGCCGCCGCTCAGCAAGCCGGCCTGCTCGACCGCGTGCGTGGCTATTGCGCCGATCTTTCGGGGTGGAGTCCGGATGTGGAGTTGCACGCGGTCGTGTGTAGCGCG
>JBBRFQ010000105.1:0-12009 GCA_038224035.1 Gemmatimonadales bacterium | reverse complement strand
AACTGCGCGCGCTGCCGTGGGACAGCGTGGAGGCGCGCGCGCGTGGTACCACCGTGACCTGGCGCAAATGGCGCGGTGATCCGGCGATCAATGCGTACGTGGATGGCTGGATCGCGCCGCGCTTGCGTGAGCGGTTCGACATTCGCCTCGAAGCCGTCGACGGCCAAGGGCCGGAAATTGTGAATCAGCTCGTGATTGAGCAGGAAGCGGGGCGCGGGCGTGGCTCGGCCAGTCTGGTGTGGATCAACGGAGAGACGTTCGCCAACTTGCGCGCCGAGTCGTTGCTCGCCGGTCCGTGGGCTGGTGTGCTGCCAAATGCGGCTTACATCGATTCCGCGTCACCAATCATCACGCGGGACTTTGAGCAGGATCCGGCCGGTTTTGAGAGTCCGTGGGGCACCGTGCAGTTCGCGCTCATTTATGACACGGTGCGCACACCGAATCCCCCGCGCACGTTCGATGACCTCGCCATCTGGATTCGTGCACATCCGGGTCGGTTTACGCATGATCAGGGATTTTCCGGCGTCACGTTTCTCAAGATGCTCATGTATGCGCGCGGCGGCGGTGTTGAGGCGTTTGCTGGTGGATTTTCCGAAGCCCGCTACACACTGGGCAAGACCAGGGTTTTTGCGCTGCTCGATTCGCTGCGTCCGAGCTTCTGGCGCAGCGGGAACACCTTCCCGCCCGATGTCGCCGCGATGCACCGACTGTTCGCGAACTCGGAGATTGATTTTTCCATGTCGAACAATCAGTACGACGTGGTGAACAAGATCCGTCAGGGCATCTTGCCTGCGACTGCGCGCGCACTGGTGCTGCGTGATGGCACGATCGCCAATACGCACTACCTGGGGATTCCATTCAACGCGCCGAATCCCGCGGGGGCGATGGTGGTGGCCAACTTCCTGCTCTCGGCCGAAGCGCAGTTCGAGAAACAGAAGCCCGACGTGTGGGCTGACGGTACTGTGCTGGATGTCAGCACCGTTCCGGAACCCTGGCGCACGCAGTTCGCCACGGCTGAGGCTGACCCGCGCGCGATTCCACGTGACACATTGGCCCGCTACGCTCGCCCCGAGGTTGCGCCGCAGTATCATGAGCGCCTCAGCACCGATTGGCTCGCGTGGGTACGGTCGGCCTCGGGTGATCGGCAGCCGTAGTCGCAGCCCGCGTGTAACTTCGGGGATGCATCGCCGAGTGCCTCTCCCTCTGCTACTCGCGGGTCTGGTCGCGTTACCTGTACTGTTCGGCGTGGCGTACGCCGCGCTGGCCGTGCTTGGTCTGACCGGCGCCGGAGCATCGGGCCAGGTCGAATGGAGCCGCGCGGTGGCGGTGGTCACCGATCGTACGACGTGGCGCGGTGTGGGCTGGTCGCTCTACGTGGCGGCGGTCAGTACCGCGATTGCCACGGCGGCAGCAGCCGTGGTGGCACTGCTGTTCCCTCGCCCAACGCGCACCGATCAATTCGCACGCTCGTTGGCGACATTGCCACTGCCCGTGCCACATCTGGTCGCCGCCGCGACAGCGCTGTTTGTGATGGGACAGAGTGGACTGCTGGCGCGGTTGTTGTTCTTCGCCGGCGTGATCAGTGAGCCTGGTGCAATGCCGCCGCTGGTGTATGACCGTGCCGGCGTGGCGTTGATCGTTGCGCTGGCGTGGAAAGAACTGCCCTTTCTCGCGGTGGTGGGCATTGCGATGCGGGCGGGCGTATCGCGCGAACTGGAGGACGCAGCGCGCACATTGGGCGCCACTCCGGCCTACGTGGCGCGACGCGTGGTCTGGCCGCTGTTGTGGCGCGGGCTGCTACCCGCCGTCATTGCCACCTTCATCTTTGCCTTCGGCAGCTTTGAGTCCGCTGTTTTGCTCGCACCGGTGGATCCGGCGCCGCTGCCCGTACTCACCATGGAGCGCTTTGCTGATCCGTCGCTGGCCCGACGCGGCGAAGCGTACGGACTCGCGTTGATTGCGCTTGTGATTGGCGCATGCGCGGTCGCGGTGCATGAGTGGACGCGGGCGCGGTGGGGCGCGCTGGTGCGATGACGGTGACGCCGCTTCGCGCAGAGTCGCACGGATCCCTGCAGTCGCAGCCCTGGCGCGTGCTCGCGATCGTGCTGCTCGCCGTGTCCACCTTTGTGCCGTTCGTCATTCTTGTGTTGCAGTCGACCAGCGGAAGCTGGCGCTGGCCCTCGCTGCTCCCCGATGCGTTTACGCTGGTCGCGTGGCGTGGCGTGGTGGGCGGCGCCATCGGCCGCGCTGCATTCACGAGCACACTGCTGGCCCTCGCCACGGCGATCACCGCCGTATGTGTTGCACTGCCCATCGGGCGTTCGCTCGCGCAGTTGCGTGGTGCGTCGCGTCATGTGGCGGCCGCATTGGTCTTCCTGCCCGTCGCTGCGCCGCCCATCGCGCTCGGGGCCGGCCTGCAGATCGCAACACTGTGGCTTGGCGTGGGTGGAACGGCCGCTGGCGTGTGGCTCGCGCATTCGGTGCCGGCTATCGGGTATGTGGCGCTGCTCTTTCTCGGTGTCTTCTCTTCGCGAGGCGATGACGACAGCGAGGCGGCGCGTTCGCACGGCGCCTCGCCCTGGCAAACGTGGCGCTTTGTGTTGCTGCCATCGCTGCGTGGCCCGATCGCGGAAGCATTGGCGATCGCGTTTCTGATTTCGTGGGCGCAGGTCGCGCTCACGCTCGTGGTTGGCGGGGGCGCTGTTCGCGCGTTGCCGATTGAAGTGCTGTCGCTCGTGCGCGCCGGACAAGATCGGGAAGCCGCGGTTGGCGCGCTGCTGCTCATCGTACCAGCGGTGGCCGCACTGGCGGCGCTGCGTGTTGGCGTCCGGCGCACCGATGCGCTTCCCGGGTGAGCAGCGAGTAGCCAACATGCAGAGTACGGACTCTTCCGCCCACGCTTCTCCGGCCGCGCTGCAACTCGACGCGCTCTCCGTGCCGTTCGGCACTGGCGCAGACGCACGTGAGCGCACGGATGGCCTGCACGACATCTCGCTCGCCATCGCGCGAGGCGAACGCGTGGTGCTGCTGGGCCCGTCTGGAGAAGGCAAGACGTCATTACTGCGCGCCATCGCCGGCCTCGCTCCACTCTCGCATGGTCGTGTTGTGGTGAACGGACGCGATGTGACACACGTCGCGCCGGAGATGCGTGATGCGGTGTATCTGCACCAGGTGCCGGTGCTTTTTCCCCACCTGTCGGTGTCGGAAAACATCGCCTTTCCACTCGCGATTCGCGGCGTATCGCGCACGGAACGCAGGGGAGTCGTCCAGCCGTTACTGGCGCGTCTTCAACTCGATTCGCTCGCCGATCGCCCGCCGCACGCACTCAGTGGTGGACAGCGACATCGCGTCGCGCTCGCCCGTGCACTCGCGGCGCGCCCGCACGTGTTGCTGCTCGACGAACCGCTCTCGGCGCTCGACCCGGTGCTCCGTCGGGACGTGCGGGAGGCCATTCGCACCGCGCACACGGAGAGTGACGCCGGCTTGCTGCTCGTCACGCACGACCTCGACGACGCCACTGCGCTGGGAGATCGTCTGGCCATCATGCTGGACCGCACGATCGCGCAGGTGGCGGCGACGGACGTGCTCTTTGAGAGGCCCGCAACCCGCGGCGTGATGCGCTTTCTCGGATTGCATCAGGAGTTCACCGGACACGTAGAGCATCAGCACACGGTGCGCACACCGCTCGGTCATTTCGCGGTGCCGAGTGACGCTCGGCAGTTCACACAAGGTGCGCTGACCGTCACCGTGGCAATTCGCAATGATGCCATCCGGTGTGAGACCTGCTCAGCAACTGACGTGGGCCGCGATACGCTGAACGGCTACGTCATGCACGTCCATCATCGCGCGACCGGCAGTTCGGCAACCGTACAGCTCGCCGAAACGACCATACACGCGCTCATCGACCCGCTGCACGCGCCCGCAGTCGGGACGACCGTCAGCATCCACGTGGACCCGCGCGGTCTGCTCCTCTTTCCCGCCTGAGTCCGCGCATGTTTGACGAATGGTTTCGCCGGCATAAGGAGCGCTGGTTTACACCGCTGGCATTGCTGCTTGGCCGCTCAGTCAGTCCATTGGCCATCACGTTGACCGCGCTGGCGATTGGCCTGGCAGCGGCCTTCGCCGCCAGCCAGGCGGCTTGGTCGCTCGCCGTCTCGTTGTGGCTGGGCAACCGCATTCTCGATGGCCTGGATGGCACACTGGCGCGTGTACAGAAGCGACAGAGTGATCTCGGCGGCTATCTCGATATCGTGCTCGACTTCACCGTCTACGCGGCGATTCCCATCGGCATCGCCGTGGCGCTCGAGACGCGCGCAACGTGGCTGGTGACCAGTGTGCTGCTCGCGACATGGTTCGTGAACGCCGCATCGTGGATGTATCTCGCGGCGGTACTTGAACGTCGCGGTGCGGGTGCCACCTCGCGCGGCGAGTTGACCACGGTGACCATGCCCCGCGGACTGGTCGCCGGCACGGAGACCGTCGTGTTCTTTACGCTTTTTCTCGCGCTCGCCCCGCATTACGTGCTACTCGCGTGGATCATGTCCGCGGGCGTCACCATCGGTATTGGGCAGCGCCTCGTCTGGGCAGCGCGCAATCTCTGAACGGGAACCAGCCGGGTGAGCACCGTTGCGCCTCACCGGGCCTTGCACGCTGCATCGCGATCTCTCAGTCCCTGGCCACCGCCACCGCCACCGCCACCGTCACCGTCACCGCCACCGCCACCGCCACCGTCACCGCCACCGTCACCGCCACCGCCACCGCCACCGTCACCGCCACCGCCACCGTCAGGCGACGGCGCCTCGTGCCAAGCGCTCCGCGACCCGTTCGGCCAGCAGCTGGTGTGCCCGTTCGGCGATCGCGTCGAGCGATGGGGTGCTCGGCAGCATCGCTTGGGCGCGGGCCCGCAGTTCATCCCGCGACGGGAACGTCGGCCAGTGGACGTGTGACATCGCGTCGTGCATCTGCTCGCGGACGTGGGACATCGCATCGGCCACCATTTGCTCCACGTTGAACGACGCAGCCAGCTGACGCGCGACCTTCTCGAGCACCGCTTTGCCGACCGGACGCTCGTTGCGCACCACTTCCGGCGGCGGCGCTCCCAGATCCCATACCAGGCCGGCCCACGACATCGCCTTGAGCACGTAGAACGTGGGATCAAACTCGTACCAGCGGAAACCCTGACGCGTGGAGCGCTGATAGGCGTGATGATTGTTGTGCCACCCTTCGCCGAGCGTGATGATAGCCAGCCACCAATTATTGCGCGAATCGTCGCCGGTGACGTAGCGCTGATTGCCGTGCACGTGCGCCAGTGAGTTGATCATGAACGTGCCGTGCCAGGTGGCTACCGTGCTCCACACAAAGCCCACCACGAGCCCGGTCCACGAGTCGATCCAGAAACACAGCGCCATGAGCATGAGCGTAGGCACATGCTCGTACTTGTTGAGCCACACCAGCTCCGGATACGCGGTCAGATCAGGGACTGCGTCGAAGTTGGTTTTGTCCCACTGCGGCTCGAAGATCCATCCCAGATGCGCCTGCCAGAACCCGTCGTGCCTCGGCGAATGCACATCGTGCTCGGTGTCACTATGCCGATGGTGATGCCGATGATGCGAGGCCCACCAGAGCGTTCCCTTCTGCGCCGTGGTCTGGGCGAGAAATGCCAGCAGGAACTGCATCACACGGCTCGTTTTGAACGTGCGGTGCGAAAAGTAGCGGTGGTAGCCGGCGGTCACGCCGAACATGCGCACGACATACAGCGTCACGGCCAGTATGATGGCCGTGGAGCTGACGCCGGTAAAGATCGCGGCAAAACAGGCGATGTGCAGCGCGATAAACAGCGCCTTGCCAGGATAAACGGTATCATCATGACCGAACGACGCACCGGCCTGGTGCGCGTTCGTGGAAGACGCTGACGAAACAGTCTGTGCGGTATGATGTGACGACGTGGACAACGACACTCCGGTGAAACCTTGGAAGCGGTGAAATGATTGGCGTAACAGGGCCAATGTTGTGCGGCGGAAAGACTACGCGTGACGCAGACGATCAGTTGAGGTGTTCACGCCAGCACCGGCGAAGGCTGCGATACCAACGCCTGCAGTGTCGCCATGGCGCGCGCCGCGTCAAACCGCGACGGGTCGAGAATGGTTTGTGTGGCACAGCCTTCGATAAACGCCGCGCACACACCGGCCAGATCGTCGGCCGTCAGTCCTGCGTATCGCAGTGGTTCTGCCGCTATGATGGCGTGAGCGGCGGGGCGAAATGCGTCGCGATACCGATGCAGCGCCCGCCGGATGAGCCGCCGGATCACCGGGTGCCGTGTACCTAACACCCAGTAGTCGTAAAAGAGTTCAACGCGCTCGCGCTGTTTGAGCAGATGCGCGAGATCGCGTTCCACCACGGCCAGGAGCCAGACGACCGGCGGAGTGCCAACCGGCGGCCGGCGGTGCAATTCGCCGGCAACAATGGTGTGTACCAACATCCAGTCGAGCAGGTCGACGAGCAGGCCGTCTTTCGACTCGAAATGGAAGAGCAGCAGACCGGCGCTGACGCCAGCTTCGGTGGCCACGGCGCGAATGGTCAGGCCACCCAGACGCTCACGCGCCGCAACACGATACGCGGCACGCAGAATCTCGTCTCGGCGAATGGCTTCGGGAGCTTTGCGGCCGGGCATTGGGAGCGGAGCGGAAAATCGGTCAACGCCGAGTGCGCCGATGTCGAAAATCTATATTGAACGCACGTTCAATGTCAACAACCGCCAATCGATTGCTGACACCTTGCGACCGGTAACTGCGTACGCACTCTCCATGAACGCTCCCCCGCATGCGTCGAGCGCCGCGGCGCTCCGTCAGAACATTCGCGTCGGCATCGCCGCACTCTTCGCCAATCCGCTGCGCACGGTGCTCTCCACTCTGGGCGTGATCATTGGCGTGGCCTCGCTGGTCGCGGTGTTGTCTGTTGGCGACGGCATGGAGAAAACCATCCGCGCGCAGCTCGAAGAGACCACCAGTGTACAGTTTTTTAATGTGGCGCCGGTAACGACGGAGGAGGTCGACGGACAGAGCTTCCCGCTCGATAGTTTCCCGGTGTTCACGGTGTCAGACGTGAGGGACGCCGCGCGCATTCCCGGATTGGCGGGTATGACGGCGGAGATTTCCGGTCGGGCTGAAGCTACCGACAGCGCCGGTAAGGTCAGGCGCATGATTGCCGTCTCCGGGGTCACGGAGAGTTGGAGTGTCATGTCTCCGCTCGCGCAATTGGCCGGCCATCTGCTTGATGCGTCGGATATCGATGCGATCGCATCGCCGCGGGTGATGCTCTCGCAAGCGCTGGCGGCGCGCTTTGCGACGGCGGCCGCCCTGCCCGGCGCGGCGGCGATGCTCGGTCAGACCATCAGCCTCGAGGGCCGCGGGTTTCTCGTGACTGGCGTGATCGCCGACTCGACGACCACCGAAGCGGCGTGGGTCAGCCTGCACGTGATCGACTCGGCACTGCCCCCGACGGCGCGACCACGCAACGTGCTGCTGGTGGGCAAGATCGCCCGTGTCGAAGAAGCAGATTCCGTGCGCGCGCGCGTCACACTGTGGGCCGACGCGCGTTTCGGCGCGGGTACCACCCGCGTGCGCAGCAACGAATCTCGCCTGGCGCAGGCGGCGCAGGGCATCCTGCTCTTCAAACTGTTCATGGGTGCGATCACCGGTATCTCGCTGCTCGTGGGCGGCATCGGCATCATGAACGTGCTGCTCGCCTCGGTGACTGAACGCACGCGCGAAATCGGCATTCGCAAGGCGATGGGCGCACGCAAACGCGACGTGCTCTGGCAGTTCCTCGCCGAGTCAGTGGCCGTGGCCTCGCTGGGCAGTGGTCTGGGGGTCGTGCTGGGCCTCTCCGGCGCGTTCGCGATTACCGCCATCATGCGGTCGCGACTTGAGGGAATGCAGATCTTTGCCAGTGTGTCGTGGAGCACGATCGCGGTGGCCGTATGCAGCGCGCTGTTTGTGGGCCTTGTGTTCGGGACGTACCCGGCTCGACGCGCGGCCGGGCTGGATCCGATCGACGCCATCCGTCACGAATAGAAACCGCGCACAAACACGGAACCTGATGTGAACGGCCGGGCGTTCTTCCCGTGACGTCCCGTTCCCCGGTATTTCGGATCACCACGCGTTTCTGGCGCCGGTCTGTCCGTTTCTTCCACCCGTGCTGCCTGTGTCCTCACGTTCCCTGCCGATCTTCCCCCTCGGAATGGTATTGTATCCCGGCAGCGTCGTGCCTCTGCACCTCTTCGAGCCGCGCTACCGTCAGATGCTGCTCGATGTGAACGCGACCGACAAGCGATTCGGCATTCTGTGCGCGATGCCGGGCGTGGCTGAACGCGCCTTGCCCGCCGGACGCGTTGGTTGCATCGCCGAAGTCACCGAAGCGGAGACGCTCGAAGACGGTCGCTCGAACATTCTCGTTGTCGGTCGTGAGCGATTCGTGCTCGACCGGTTCATTGACCACGCCGCGACGTATCAGGTTGCCGACGTCACGCTGATCGAGGATGAAACGGGTGCGTCGCCCGTTGCCCTGGCTGTCTCAGGCGATGACGTCGTCTCCAACTTCAAGCGCATCGTACGCGCGGTGCACACGCTCAACGACGAAACGGCGTCGGTGCCGGAGCTTCCGGATGATGGTGCGCAACTGAGTTTTGCGGTTGCCGCCATGATCGACTTCGATCTTGAAGAGCGGCAAGCAGTACTCGCCGAACGTTCGCCCATTGCGCGCCTGCAGCGCGTAGACGCCGTGTTGCGCAAGGTGGTGTCGGATCTGGAGCTGCAGGCGGCGATGCACGCCGCGCGGCGCACGAGTTAGCGGGCCGCTCGGTCACGGCGGAATCGGGCGCGCATTCCTTCGGCTGACGCCGATCTGCTCGAGAAACGGTGCGACTTCGAGAATGGTCACGTCGTCGCGGCGGCGCAGTGCCCGTATTAACCACTCCTTGTGGCCGGCGCCGTACATGATAACCATGCGCTTCCCCTCGCCCCGGTGATCATCCAGGGTCCGGGCGATGTTGGCGAAGTGCGCCTCGTTGATGTTGTCCCATCCACCGGGACCGAGTTCGCTGTTGAACAGGCGGTTGTACGGTTCGTGCGCCGCCGTCTGGATGGAGTCGTAGGCCGCGGAGTTGATGAAATACGGGTCGTCGGCACCCCGAAGCGTCACCAGTGAGTCTGCCAGTGCGTTGGCGCGTGTGTAGGCTTGATATTCGTTCCGACGCGACGGATCATCGGCGATCTTCTTCAGCGCCGCCGTACGATACGCGTTCATCGGCACCGACCACCCGGCCGTCGGGACAATCGTAAAGCGCATGGTCGTGGTAAGCGGAAACAGCACGTCCACATATTCCGGGAAGCGCAAGACGCGTGGCTCCTCAATGCTGCCCGTACCCGTGAACTCCCGCATCGCCGCATCAAAGCGGTTCGGCGCGATCTCTGTGAGAACGACGTCGGGCCGTGTGGCCTGCAGCAATCGTCGCAGCACGTCGGTGCTGTAACGCGTGCTGGTGCGGTGCTCGGCGTGGATGGTGCCGATCACCACCACCTCCGTCTTTTTCTCCGGGCGCCCAACCGCCGCGCGTGCCGATGCCAACGACGACGAGAGCGTCGAGCCAACCTTTGACAGCGTGGGCTCACGCGGCGGTGCCGGTACCACGGCGTACGAGGCGGTGTTCACGTACACCCGGTCGGTCACGCCCGCGCAGCGCACCACGAACGACACATCGTCGGCCGTCAACTCGCCGGCCTGTGGCTGTGAACACACCGGCGTGTCGGCGACCTCCGCCCCGTTTAACAGATCGTACACGCGTACGCTGCCCCCGGTGCGATCGAGCGCGAAGGCCAGCACCCCATCTCGCGTAATCGTGCGGAGCGCGTCGGCGTCGACCAGCACCGGTTCACGCGCATTCCGAAGGCGCTCAAGACCCGCCGCATCCCGTGGCAGCCCCGCCGTGAGATTCTCGCTGCCGGCGGCCGTGATCAGGATCTCGTCCTCGATGAACACGGCCACCGAGTCCGTGTGGTTGTAATACCACGGCTCGATGGTGAAGATCATGCCGGGAGCGAGTGGCGCCTCGGCCAGCGATGGATCGCCCGTGTCGAGGCCGAGATGGTGCCCGAAGTACAGCGGCGCCTGCATGTACGGCTTGGCCGACGCAGGAATGGCCGCGTTGGCGACCTGCTGCAGGCTGGCGAGCGTGGCACCCGGCTTGGCGGCTGCGATCACCCGGTCGGAGACGCTGCGCACCATCTCCACGAGCTCGCGCTGCCGTGGCGTGAAGGTGCCGCTCACAGGAAACGTCCGCCCGACGTCGCTCACGTAGTGATGGCGCTCGCATCCCACGTCGTAGATCACCAGGTCGCCGCGCTGCAGCACGCGATTCCGCCGGTCGTACTGCGCACCGAGAATGCGCCACGGCCACAGCGAGTTCTCCCCTGACTTGATGATGGGCGTAAACGCGTCACGCTGCGCACCCAGCGCCATGCAGTCGGCGCTGAATGCGCCCGTGAGCGTCCGCTCGTCCACAGCCGGTGCCACACGCCCCGCGCCACGGGCGATTGCCACCATCGTGAGACGCGCGGCCTCACGCATCATGGCGATTTCGCGCGGCGACTTGATCATGCGCAGCCCTGCCATCAGCGCATACGCATTGCCGACGCTGATCTCACCGTGGACACGCTGCAATTCGGTGGCGAGCGCTGCCCCGGCCGACGGGACCTCGAACGCCGAGGGCGCTGGCAACACCGGCGTGCCTGGTCGCCCGCCATTGATGAGGACACGTGCGCCGCGCTGGGTGGCGGCCACCAGGAAATCGGTGAGGGCCGCATCCGTGAGCACGGTGTCCACGCCGCTGAGCGCCCGCAACGCGGGGTCCGCAGCCAACGGCCGTCCGGGAAAGTCGTTCGGGCGCCCGGCATTGAGAAAGCGTGGGTCGTCGGCTGGTACGAACAGCAGCGCGCGTCGGGATCGACCGTCGATGGCGAGCATACTGCGCGGCACCTCAAGCCCCACGAGATACTCGAAGTCGTCGAGCTGGCGGAACGTCTCACCACCGCTGGTGCCTTCGCCGCTCGGTACCAGCAGCACATCATTCTCACCAAGCGCCGCGAGCGCCTTCGCCTGACGGGCGGCGTATTCCGCCACGGGAAACGTCGGCTGAGTCCAGGCGGTGAATCGCTCAGGCGGCTGCGCCTCAGTGACACGGGCAGCCGCGAGCACAATCACCACCGCGGATGCAAGAGTGCACGGAACGCGAAGCGCGGGACGGGAGACTGCAGACATTAGGCGCATGCGGAAACGTTTGCTCCGCGCGCGGGCGCGTCAAGTGAGCTGTGTCCCCCCACGCGCGATCCCCGCGCGCTGCCATCAGGGGTTGCGGGCTGGTGCGCGGCGGTCTGTTTCCGTACGCTTCGCAGGGGACGTGTCCTCTCTGCTGCAGCGGGAATCCTTGCCGGGATCGAGGCTGTAGTACGGAGGCACCACTCGAAATTTAGCTAACGTTGGGACAGACCTCCCCCTGCCCTCTCCCCGGCACGTCGCCATGCCCCATCCGTTCCGCTCCCTTCCCACGCGCCTCGGCCTTGCTGCGCTGCTGCTGACCACGGCGCCAACGCTTCGTGCTCAATCTGCGCTCACTCCAGCCGACTCCGCCTTGGTCGGCCGCATCCTGCTCGCGGAAGACGCGCGTGACTCGATGCATCCGTCGCTTGCGGAGGGTTTGCGTCACCGCGACCCGCGCCTCCGGCAGCTGGCTGTTCGTGCCCGGGCCCGCATCACCGATCCGCTCTTCGCGCGCCGCGATTCGCTGCAGTTACCCGCACCGGTCGCGCCGCCAGTTTACCCTGAAGTCGCGTGGCGTCTGCGCTATCGCGCGCTTACTGCACAGCGCAGCAACTGCGGCGCCTTACTTGCAGCGCTGGCCGACAGCGCGTGGCCGGTACGACTGCGCGCGATGGACCTCATGGGCGCCCCGTGTGC
>JBBRFQ010000104.1:0-12159 GCA_038224035.1 Gemmatimonadales bacterium | reverse complement strand
CATCCTGATTCCGGCGCAGATTCGTCAGGCCAAAGCGGCGCGCGCCTTCGCGAATGGCGGCGAGATTCCGGAGTCGTATCGCCGCGACGCGAGTCGATGGCTGGTCTGGGGGATTGTCGCGACGGTGCCGCTGGCTGCCGCGGTGTGGGTGATGGTGTTCAAGCCGGTGTAGCTGGTGCAACGTGGACTTACGCCAACTCCACCACCTGTCCGCTCACGTTGCGCGCCGCGGCACTGCATAAAAACAACAGCACATCCGCGACCGATTCGCGGTCGACAAAACTGTCCTTGTCACCCATCGACTCGATGTTCGCGGCCGTGCGAATTGCCACCGGTGCAACGGCGTTCGCGCGCACACCATGTTCGCGCTCGTCCTGCGCCACGCTGCGCATGAGCGTGAGCACGGCGCTCTTGGCGCCAGCGTACGCCGCCATGCCGCCCACCTTGCCGCCCGGCAACGACGCCGCCGAGGCGAAGTAGACGATCGAGCCTTGGCCACCGCGCAACGCCGGAAGAAACGCGCGCGTCGCGCAGTACGCCGTGTCGGCGCTGATCGTGAACATGCGACGCCACTGCGCCGGGTCGCTGGTATCGAGCGGCCCCGTCATCCCAAACCCACCGGCCGCATTGATGAGCGCATGCGCCGCGCCACGCGCGCCCGGATGCGCCGCGAGTACTTCGCGCGCAACGCGCTCGGTTTCGGTCGCGTCGCTCAGGTCTACCGCGTGCGCCGTGGCGACAAACCCCGCCTCCCGCAGTTCGTGGGCACGCGCCTGGACTTCCGTTTCGGAGACATCCAGCAACGCGAGCGCAGCCCCCCGCGCCGCGAACGCCAGCGCGATGACCTCGCCCGCCTGGCCCGCACGCCCGACGCCCGTAATCACCACAAGCTTCCCATCAAATTCAGACATGGCAATTTTTGGAAGTAAGCCCGCACCGTCACCCAGGCATTATGTAAGTGCACTGTCAACCGTAAACTGTACACCCAAACCGTAAACTGAAGGCGCGATCCACACGGCACGTTTCGTCAGCGTGTAATGGGCGCGTAGGTTGACTGTTCACCGTCTACGGTACACCGTTAACGGTCAAGATACGCGCCATTTACTGGCTCGCGAAGCGTGCCGTCGCGATCGCGCCTTCAGTTTACAGTGAGGGTTTACGGTTTACAGTTTACGGTTCACTCATCACAGGAGCGAGGACAGGGCGTCATGAACAGCCTGCAAACACGCCGACGTTCCGTCAACCGTGTGATCGCCCATGTGACCGATGCGAAACGCCGACGTCTTGAGCTTTCCGTAGCCGCCGCCGATCACATATCCTCGCTCCGCCGTCGCTCGCACCACATCCTCCCCGCGAACAGTCAGCGGTAACGCCACGCACGTCACCGTCGGCGAGCGCCGACCCTCGAGCGCCTGCATACACAGTGGAACGCCGAGCGCCTCGCGCGTTGCCGCCACCCACTCGTGCGTCACGCGCATCATCGCCGCGTGTCGCGCCCAGCGCCCTTCCATGCTCTCGCGTGCGATCTCATCAAGCTGCACCGCGGTCGCATACAGCAGCGGCGTCGCCGGCGTGTTCGGCGTTTGGTTCTTGTGCACGTACTGCTCAAACTCGAGCACATCAAAGTACCGCCCGCGATGCGGTGCGTCCTTCACCGTGGCCAGATACCGCTCACTCGTCACACCGAACGCCAGCCCCGGCGGCAGCGCCAGCGCTTTCTGCGAGCCCGTGAACACAAAATCCAGTCCCCACGCATCCGTCTCCACCGGCGCACCCGCCATGCCCGTCACCGAATCCACGAGCGACAGCGCACCATAACGCGCGCACAATGCCGCCAACTCCGGCAGCGCCGTGAGCGCGCCCGTGCTCGTTTCCGAATGCACAATCGTCACCGCCGAGTACGACGCGCTACGAAGCGCCGCCTCCACCTGCTCGAGCGGCACCACATCACCCCACTTTGCCTCGAGCACCGTGACCTCGCGTCCGCACGAGCGCGCCACATCGGCAAAGCGCTCTGCAAACGCCCCGTTCACCAGCGACAGCACCGGGCCCGGTTTCGCACACCGTACCGCCGCTTCCATCAAGCCCGTTGCCGACGACGTTGACACATACACCGGACGCGTCGTGCGAAACACCGCGCGCATTCCCTCCTGCACGCGTGCAAACAACGCCTCAAACTCCGCACCACGATGCGGCAACATCGGCCCCGACTGCGCCGCGAGTACCTCATCGCGCACATCGGTCGGGCCGGGAAGGAAGAAGTGTCCGAAGCGCATTCGCTCAATCCGTTGCAGTGGCGGTTGCAGTTGCTGTGGCCGTTTCTGTTGCTGTCGCAGTTTTCGCGCCTTCGCGCCCTTCGCGCCTTCCACCACTCTGTTGGAGTGGCATTTGCCTTTCCCTCATCCCAACAACATCTCCGACAGCCCCGCCAAATCCCTTGCTTCCCCCGCCGCTACCGCCACCACCGCTTCCCGCCGCACCACCCCCGTAAACGCCAAAAACGCGTCCACCACCCCACGCACCGCTGCGTCCGTCGCGCCATCGCCCACCAACGCAATCGGACCCATCACCACGCCTTCCCGAACAAGCATCTCCACGACCTGCACCTTCCCCGCCTGCGTCGCCAGCAGCTGCGCACCGTCCAACGCGTCATACACCCCGTCGTCGGCCGAACACCGCAGCACCACCGCATGCACCCGCGACGCCGGCACCCCCAAGTACGCCGCCAGCGGCAACAGCGCCTCACGAATCCCGCCGCTCACGATCACCGTGGTCACCCCCGCAGCGTGCAGATCCGCGATCAGCGCCTTCACCCCCGGCACGACACGCTGCACATACACCTCGCCCAACTCGCGCAGCTCATCGCCCGTCGGCCGAATCCGCGCAATCCGCAACGCGTACACGTCATCAAGCGGCACCAACCCATCCATCGCGAGATTCGTCAGCGCTTCGATCTCCGCCGCCACCTCCGGCCCACGCAACGCACCCAACCAGTCGATCCCCTCCATCGCCGACAGCGTCGAGTCTGCATCGAATACCACGGTCGCGAACTTCGGCACGCGCGTCGTCCCGCTGTTCATCACGCGCGCCGCCAGGTTCGCTGCATGTCACCACGCGTTCGGTGAGTGCAACCGACTGCGCTCCACCTCACAACACATTCCCCGGCGCCAACAACCCGTGCGGATCGAGCGTGTGCTTGAGCGAACGCATCACATCCTGCTGCACCTGCGACAGCTGCAGCGGCAACCACTTGCGCTTGAGCTTGCCAATCCCGTGCTCCGCCGCCACCGTGCCGCCCATCTGCACCACGCGCGTGAGCGTCGCGTACAACACCCGCTCCAGGCGCACCAACTCGTCCGCGTCGCGCGCAATGAAGTTCTGATGCGGATGACCGTTCCCCGCGTGACCATACGTGACCGATCGCTCAATCCCCGCCGCGTCCGCCAACGCATGCGCCATCTCGAGCGCGCTCGCCAAACTCCGGTACGGAACCGCCCAGTCGGTCGACACCTTGCGCCCACCCTGCGACCGATATCGCGCCCCACGTTCATTCATCGTGCTCGGCACCGCGTGACGCAATCGACGTGCATCGGCCAGCGCCGCTTCACCGTCGTACACACGAATGTCACCCGTCATCGCCTGATGCAACTCCGCCAGCGCCAACCACGCATCGAGCGCCGCGTCCGTATCATGCGCATGATCACCCGCATCTTCCGTGTACACAATCGCCGCCACATCCGGACTCCACGGCACCTGCGTGTCGTGGGCGCGCACCAACTCCACCGCGCGCCCGTCAAAGTATTCCAGACATCGCGGAGCCACCGCCGTCACACGCGTCGGCACATCACTCGCCTGCCCACCACCGTACGCCGCCTCACGGGCAGCGACCACAAACGCCAACGCGTCGTGCTCACTCGCGAACGGCACCGCCAACCCAATCACATGCTCCGGTAACGGGAGTAGCCCCAACTCCGCTTCCACCACCACACCAAGCGTCCCCTCACTGCCCACAAACCAATCCACCGGATCGTGCGCCATCGGAAACCCCACGGTGTTCTTCTCGAGCGCCGGACGCCGCACATCCAACCGATCGCCGTTCGCCAGCAGCACCGTGAGCGCCTGCACATGCGCCCGCGTCGCCCCGTAGCGGAACGAGCGCGCACCACTCGCGTTACATGCAATCGCGCCGCCGATCGTGCTCTCTTCTTCGCTGGTGGGATCCGGGGTGAACAACAGACCCGCATGTTCCGCCGCACGTCGCACATCCGCCACGCGCGCGCCTGCTTCCACGCGGATCGTGCGTCGTACCACATCGATATCGAGCACGCGGTCGAGCGCCGCCAGCGACAGTAACACACCCTGGTCGGTGATGGACGCACCCGTGGTACTCGACTGCAATCCCGCCGGTGTGACAAACGTGCGCGAAGCATGCGCGGCGGCCAGCACGTCGGCCACTTCCGCTACGCTACGCGGACGCGCCACCCCATTGGGCACGAGCTCCAACCCCGACACATCCCGGGCGTGCGCACGACACACATCGACGTCGGTGCTCAGCGCATCGTGCGCGAACAACAGGCCGTCCACGCCGGCGCTACTCACGAGCGATTCTCACATGTGCCCCTCACGAGTACCTCGCACAAATGCCCCTCACAAGTGCTACTCACCGTGACGACGCACCGTCGTACTCACCAGGCGACTCACTTGTCGCGCAACTGCACGATGGAGGCCGAACGCACGTCGGGCAGTGCCAGCAGCGCCTGTCGCGTGGAGTCATCCACAATGCCGTCTACCGTAATCGCGGCCAACGCATCGCCGCCCTGCGCCAGACGCGCCTGGTGATACTCGGCGATATTCACCTTGGCTTCGCCAAGCACTGTCCCTACGCGGCCAATGACACCCGGCACGTCGTGATTTGTGAGCACGATCAGCGTCTGCCGCGGATTGACATCCACGTGGAACGCGCCGATGCGCGTGAGACGCAGCGCATCCGGCGTCGCGATGCCCGCCACCGTGAGCTGCTGCATGCCGCCGCCCAACGTGACTTCGACCGCGCGCGGATGACCGAGCTCCGCCGACACACCCACCGACAGCGCAATGCCACGCGCGTCGGCCAGCGTACGCGCGTTGATGAGATTCAGCCGGTCGGTTTCGAGCACCCCTTCCAGCGCACCCACCGCCGCCGACGACAACAGCGCGCTGCTGCCACCGGCGAGCGCGGGACCACAGCGCACCGTCAGCTGCGTGATTGCGCGCGTGCCCTGGTCGGCCAGAAGCGCACGGGCGACGGCTGCGCAGCGCCGCACCAGCAGCATTGCTGGTGCGAGGTCGGTCCAGTCTCCAGCCGCTGACGCCACGTTGATGGAGCGCGACAGATCCTGTCGCAGCAGCGCGTCACGCACACCGATGCACACATCTTTCGCGACGTTACGCTGCGCTTCGATGGAGTTGGCGCCCAGGTGCGGCGTGAGTAGCGTGTTGGGCGCCGAACGCAGCGGGTGGTCTTTCGCCAGCGGTTCGCTCGTAAACACATCGATGATCGCACCACGCAGTTGGTTCGCGTTGAGCGCGGCAACCAGCGCGTCTTCATCAATGATGCCACCGCGTGCCATGTTCACGACGACCGACCGCGTCTGCAAATGATCGAGCTCCTTCTTGCCGATCATGCCACGCGTTTCATCGGTCAGCGGCGTGTGCACGGTGACGATATTTGCCTCTCCGATCAACTCGTCGAGCGTCGCCGCGCGCTGCACACGCAGCGTGGTGAATCGCTCATCGCCGATGTACGGATCGTACGCAATCACCGGCATGCCGAACGCGTGCGCGCGCTGCGACACTTCGCTGCCAATGCGACCAAGTCCCACGATGCCGAGCGTTTTGCCCTTGAGTTCGCGGCCGAGCAGGTCGGCGCGCTCCCACTTGCCATCGTGCATGCCCGTGGCGGCGCGCGGGATCTGTCGCAGCAATCCGATCAGCGCGCCGAACACCAACTCCGCCACCGCGACCGTGTTGCCGGCCGGTGCATTGATGACCGCAATGCCAAGTGCCGTGGCCACTTCGATGTTGATGTTGTCGACGCCCACGCCGGCGCGCCCGACGACACGAAGCCGAGTGGCCTTCTCGAGCAGTTCGCGCGTGATGCGTGTGGCACTGCGACCCACGATGGCGTCGTAGTCGCCGATGCGGGCATGCAACTCCGCGACCGGCAGTGTCGCCACTTCATCGACCTGCAACAACGGTTCAGCGTGCAACAGCGCGACGCCTTCCGCGTCGACGTCATCAGTGACCAGAACGCGGTGCATCGTGGTGATGGGGTTCAGTCTGAAAGTTCCGCGCGGCCAACAGCGCCGCGCACGGCTTCACGCATTGCCAGCAGCACACTGTCGCGCGCGGCGGGCGAATCATTTCGGACATGGATCTCGACGCCATCGCTGATCGGCAGCCGACGCCATGTTGCGGGCGAATCGCTGGTGGCGACGGTGCCGTTGCCGTTGAGCACCAACGCCGGTGTCAACGACTGCGCGACCCGGCGCTCGAGCGCATCGCCGGTCACTTCGCGCATTTCGTGCTTGATCGCGTCGAGCGTCTGTCCTTCACGCTGCCGGACCTTGATGGAAAGTAACTGGAGCAAGTGGCGATAGCCGTAGGTGGCGGCGGTGCCCGCGCCTTCGGGCCGATCAAGCAGGCCGTTGGCCACATAAAAGCGAACGGCACGGGCGCTCGGCATGGCGCGTGCGGAGGCGTTGGTTGGGCGCATGCCAGCGGCGTCGACGAGCGACGACGCGTGAGCGGCGAGCCCGCGCGCATTCCAGGGCGCATGGCGCGAGTGGGCGCGGAGCAGCGAGACCGGTGTGTCAGCCATGGATCGTCAGATGGTGAGAGTGAGCAAGCCCATATAGCCTGAGCGTTTGTCGCGGCGATCACGTTCCCGATCGGGACGTCCCAAACGCCTGAACGACCCGCGCCGGCCGCCCGCAGGCAAACGCGCGGGCCGTTCAAAAGGATCCCGTCAGTGTCGGCGCAGCACGCGGCCACTGCCGGACCCGGACAAGCGCGTGAAAGTGCGCATTGCGTTCCAGCCCCGAAGCACGCATCGTCGACCTATGCTGCTCGAGGCGCGAAAGCTGCCCATGGCGGAGCGTGCAGCGGCACGCTACTTCCGGTTTCTGCTGCGACGGGCGTTCGCCCGCGTGTGGCTCGGGGGCGTCCCCTTTCCGGACGGCTCGGCGCCCAGCATCGCGTTTCTCAATCACAGCGCGTGGTGGGACCCGATTCTGACGCTGTTCCTGTCGCGTCAGGTCCTCGACCGTGAGGCCTATGGCCTCATTCGCGGCGAAGAGCTGCAGCGCTACCCGTTTTTCAGGCGCCTGGGGTGCTTCGGCATCACGACCGAACGACTCGATGACCTGCGCGCCCTCCCCGCATACGCTGGATCGCTGCTGACCGGCGGTCCATCGCGTACCCTTTGGGTGCTGCCGCAAGGCGAGCTTTTGCCGGCGCGCACGCCATTGGTCTTCAGGTCACTGACGGCGCGTCTCGCCCGCGCGATGCCCGACGTGCCACTCATTCCGGTGGCCGTGCGCTACGAGTTTCGTCTTGATCAGCGGGCGGAGTGTTTCGTTCGCGTCGGTGAAGCGGTCTACGCCCAGCCCAATGAGACCGCGTCGGCGCTGAGTCGGCGTCTGGAACAGCATCTCCGGCAGGAACTGGCCCTGCTCGACGCGGATTTGGCTCAGCCCGGCGTGCGGCAGTTCCGCTTGGTACTGGAGGGACTTGGATCTCTGAGCGCGCTGTACGACCATACGTTTGGTCGTCTACAGTATCTACGCCGCAACGCGTAACGAACAGGGTCAACGACTCCTTCGAGCACCAGAAGTTGCCAGGCCGCCCACGTGACACTCCCCAGTATCACCACCACCCCGCGGAGCAGACCTGACAACTACTTCCGGTGCCGAGAATCTTCGTCAGCACTTGCTTCCCCTTCGCACGCCGGCCGCAATCTCCCAATCGCGGCTAGTTCCTCGAACCACCCGACATCTCGACTAGTTGACCGCGGTCAGCCCAGTCGAACTTTTGACCGCACTTGCGCCAAACGCCGTACTGACACCGGCCTCGTTGGCCAAAGTGGCGATCGTGTGCAAGTCGGCTGGCTTCTCCAGAAAGTGAAGCGCACCCAACCGGTTTGATGCTTGACGGTTGGCGTCATCCGGATACGCCGTCAGTACCAGCACAGTGGCCTCGTGACACACCATGCCGGCCATCGCCATTACCTGCAAACCACCGTCACGCTTGCCGCCCAACCGAAGATCGGTGACGATGAAGTCGAACATCTTCGTACGGAGCGCCTCGAGGGCTTCGGGTAACGATTGAACCGCTACCAGCGAGTTTCCCTCGACATCGAACAGTTCACTAAGAATGTCAAGAATGGACTGTTCGTCTTCCACGACCAACACACGTTTCACGTCTCCGGTGCTCATAAGAAGACAATAAAGCGAGAATCGGGCCACAGAAACGTTGGCGACTGTAAGTCGTTCCCGAACAAGACGATGCGCAGTCTATGCATCACAAAACTGACATGCAGCGCGGCCGTTTATCAGTCGCTTTGAACAAGCAGTGTCTGAAAATCGGCCAGCGGAAAGCGGACGGCTAAAATAAGAGCCGCTTACTGTCAGGTTGCGCTCTCCAGTCTGCAGCGACCGACGTGACGCGTCAGGATAGCTCGGGATACCGCTTGAGCTTTTCGATCAGCGTGGAGCGTGCCAATCCAAGCATGGCGGCGGCGCGCGTCCGGTTGCCGTCGGACGCCCTGAGGGCGACGCCAATCGCCAGTCGTTCGGCGTCGGCCAGCGTCATGACAGAAGTCGGCACGATGCGCAGGGCGGCCGTCGAGGGCGCCGAAATCCCGAGATGCTCCGGCGCGATCGGCGCGCCGTCGGCGAGAATGCTGGCTCGCCAGAGCGCATTTCGCAGCTCGCGAATGTTGCCGGGCCAGTTGTACTCAAGCAGCGCCCCGCGGCCTGCCGCCGACAGTCTGGCGCCCCTCGGCAGCAAAGATTCAGCGAGTGGCGCTATATCGTCTCGTCGCTCTCGCAATGGTGGCAGAAGAATCGTCAGCACCTGAAGACGATAGTACAAGTCCGCGCGGAACCGCCTGGCCTCCACTGCCTCGGCTAACGGCTCGTTCGTCGCCACCACCAGACGAGCCGAGCTGCGTAGCGACGTCGTGCCGCCCAGTCGACGGAAGGTATGTTCTTCGATCACTTTCAGCAGCTTGGGCTGTACTTCCAACGGCATTTCCGCGACTTCATCAAGAAAAACCGTGCCATCGCCTGCCACCTCCAACAGTCCACGCTTGGCCGTGCGTGCATCCGTGAACGCGCCGCGTTCGTGACCGAACAGCTCGCTTTCAAAGAAGGTGCTTGTCAGCGAGGCACAGTTGATCTCCACGAATGGCGCATCGGCTCGTGACGACCGATCATGGATCTGTCTGGCAACATACCCTTTGCCGGTGCCCGTTTCGCCCTGCAACAGCACCGGTGCGTCGGGGTTACGAGCGGCCAGATCCACCAACTGCGCGAACGTTCGTGGCAGGCCGGTGTTAGGCGGCGAACCGTCAGGCGGCGCGTCGCGCCCACGGTCGCGGGCCCGCAGTACCGCCAGCTCCTGGCGCATGCGACCGCGCTCTGACGCGCGTTCCACGGCCGCCACGAGCGCTTCGAGATCGACCGGCTTCTCCAGGACATCGGCCGCTCCGCGCTGCATGGCGCCCACCGTGGTGGGCACGTCGGCAAACCCCGACAGTACGATCACTCCGACATCCGGATCGTCAGCGCGCAGCGCGTCGAGCAGGATCAGGCCGCTGGCGTCAGGAAGGCGCAGATCAAGCACCACGACATCCGGTGCGTGCGCCGAGGCCATGGCGCGGGCGCTTGATGCGGTCGCCGCGCCTCTCGCCGTGTGACCGAACGTCTCAAAAAACTCGACCAGCGTCTCTCGGACCGTGTCGTCGTCATCCACCACCAGCACGGACAGGGTCACGAGGCCGCCGTGGGCGGGAGCGCCAACGTCACGGTGGTTCCGGCCTCGGGTACGGAATCGATCGCAATCGAACCACCGTGCTCGTCGAGGATACGCTGACACAAGGCCAAGCCGATGCCAGAGCCACCGGGCTTGGTGCTAAAGAAGAACTCGAACACGTGCGGCAGGACCTCCGGCGGAATGCACGGCCCGCCGTTGCTCAGGCGGCACCGCCAACCGCCGCTCACAAGGACGCTGGAGACCAACACCAGTTCGCTACCGGCCGGTGCGGCATCCACCGCGTTCACCAGGATATTGAGGTACACCTGTTTGAGTTGTTCCGCATCGATCAGACAGCGCACCGGATGCTCGGGCCGCACCCGGCGCATATGCAAACCGGCGTTGCTCAGTCGCTCCGCTTCGACCTCCAGTACCTCGTCCCAGATGGCCTCTGGATCGCCCGGCGCGAGATGCGCCGCGGCAGGCCGCCCGAAGTCGAGCAGTGAGGTCACCATTTTGTTGAGGCGGTCCACCTCACGCAGGATACGCGCGACGTTCTTCTCCACCACGGGATCTTCGCGCGCCCGAAACCGCAGCAGCTGCGCGGCTGAGGAGATGCCGAAGAGCGGATTGCGCAGCTCGTGTGCCACACCCGCCGCGACCTCACCGATCGCTTCGAGCCGGCGCTTGTGCTCCACGCGACGAACCAGCCAGGCGCGTTCGATCGCGACCGCGGTCTGCGCGGCGATCACCGAAAAGACACGATCCGCCTCGTCGAGTTGTTGGGCGGAATCGAGCGATTCGGTGGCCAGCGTAATCGCGCCCAGCACCCCTTCGGCACTCGTGAGCGGCACCGTAATCTCAAGGTGACCGTCGACCTCGCTCAGCACCATGCGACCGCCAGCCAAGGCCTCGAGCCACGTGGGCATGAGTCGCTGCTCCAGCGAGGCGGCATTAAACGCGGACGCAAAGCCCCATCGATGCACGATGCGAATCGCGGCGGTCTCGTCGTCGGCCACCGCAATGACGACGCCGGTACTAGGCACCGCGCGCCGGACCTGACGCGAGACTTCCTCATACACGCGCCCCACATCGATCGCGTGCGAAAGCGCGATGCCGGTGTCGATCAGCGCCTCGCGGGACCGGTGGCTGGCCGAAATATCTACCGTCGAGAACACAAAACCATCCACGCCATTCGGGCCGTGCAGCGCCGAAATGTGCATCAGGAAGATTCGCTCTTCGTCCGGTGAGGAGCAGGGAAACTCCCAGCGCACCATCGGCACACGCTCTTCCCGCAACAGCGTCATGGCCCGCTGGATCTGCTCGCGGGACGCGTCGTCGGCCATGGCGGAGAAAATCGAACAGCCGATCATCTGGTCTTCGCCAGCAAGCTGTGCGGCGCCGTTGTTCTCGGCGAAGCGCGACCAGGAGCGATTCGCGGCCGTGATGCGGCCCTCGAGATCGATCGAGTAGATGGTCAGGGGCAGGGCGTCGAGGACTCGCCGCGCGAGCGGAATATCCTCAACGTCGGAGCGCCCGGCGGGCCGTGTGACGGTCATGCCTGAATACTACGCCGCCCGACCACGCATTGCAGTGTGGTCGGGCGGTGTGTTGACGCCGGTCCCGCGACGGGCTCAGCGACGCTTGGGCTTGGCCGCCTTCTTGGCCACCGGCTTCCTTGCCGCGACCTTTTTTGCCGGGGCCGGTTTGGCCGCGGCTTTTTTGGCCAGCGCCAGTTTGTTCAAGGGCGCGGCCTTCCTGGCCGGCGCCGCTTTTTTCACGGGTGCTGCCTTTTTCGCAGCCGTCGCCTTCTTCGCGGGTGCGGCCGCTTTTTTGGCCGGTGACGCAGCCTTCTTGGCCGGTGCTGCGGCCTTCTTCGCCGGCGGAGCCTTCGTCGGCGCGGACTTGGCGGGCGCCGCCGCCTTCACCGGCTTCGAGGCCGTCTTTGGCTGCGTTTCCGGCTTGAGTTCGGGCCTGGATTCCGCCTTCGCGGCCGCCTTCGACTTCGGCGCGGCGGCCGGCGTCGCTGGAGCCGTCGCCTTGGCGGGAGCTTCCGCCTTGGGAGCCGTCGCCTTGACCGCCGGCGCCGGCTCGGCCGCCTTCGCGACCTTCGCGACCTTCGCGGCCTTCGGCGCCTTCATCGGC
>JBBRFQ010000103.1:0-12174 GCA_038224035.1 Gemmatimonadales bacterium | reverse complement strand
TTGCGAAGAGCGGCCGAGCATGAGCATCAAGATCACCGCCGCAAACACGCTGACATCGGCGGCAAGCTGCAAGTAGGCGTTGTGCACAACCTGATCGAAGAGCGGGTCACGTACCGTGCCGAGTCCGGGACCGAGCCACGGATGCGCCACCACTGCGTTCACCGCTTCACGATAACCAAGCGTGCGCACCACATCGGTCGATTCGAAGCTGCCGGACGTGGCCAGTGTTGTCAGCTGCTCCGCGACGCGATCTGTCCGAGAGAGCGCGAACGCAGCCAGCGCCAGCGACACCACACCCACCAGGGCGTACACTGATCGACGCACCGCTGAGAAACGGATGGTCCGCGTGCGGTGCAGTTGTGAGGCGGCTCCCACCACAAGGATCACCAGCAATACCGAGAGCATGGCCGTGCGGGACTGATCGTAGAACACCGTGAGAATCGCCAGCGCCAGCGCCAGCGCCGACCAGACGCGGAAGCGCAGCAACGTGCCCGCCGCAAAGTACCCCGTGAGCGCCGTCGCGCTGGTCGCGAGCGCGCCAACGGGTGTCAGCAGCGTCCGGTACCGTCCCGCTCCGGCATCCCACGCCGCAAAGGAAAAGCCCGCCGCCGCCGTCAGCACACTCAACGCATCGACAAGCACAACACCCGCCAATACCGCCCACATCAGCGGCACCAGCCTTCGATGATACATGGCCAGCGGTATGCCGATGAGCAAGTAGAATCCCAGCGCCGTCGCCTGAAGCACGCCCCTGAAGCCGGTCTCGCCAAGCACCGCGCTTACCATGAGAGCCGCGATCAGCGCGGTAACATGCCAGCGCAGCGGGTTTGCCAGCACGGCATCGAGCGTCTCTCGGCGTCGGAGCCCGACCAGCAGAACAAAGCTCGCAGCGAAGCACGCCTCACCGGGGCCGACACGTCCGGCGACAGACGGCAACGTTGCCGCCAACGGCGCGGCCAGCACGCCGAGCAGAAAGAGCAACTCGTCGACGCCAAGCACCGGTGTGAATGCCGGCAATCGCAAGGTCGCCGTCGTCATCCGGGCGCCGACTCATCGAGTCGATTGCGAAGACGAGCGCGGTCGATTCGGGCCGCCAGCACGCCCAATGGAAGCAGCAGCGCGGACACGACGGGTGACGGACTCTCCGCGAACGTCTGTGCGCGGCTCACACCGCCGTGGCTCGCAAATCGCTGATAATTCACCAGCGAACGCAGTCGATGAGACCATGGAATATCGAGCGACGCGAGTTGCTGATAGTACGCGCGCGCGCCCGCCGGATTCCTGACACGTGTCTCAAGGCTCCTGGCACTCAAGCCGTCCCGCTGATACTCCACAATCTGCAGCGCTTCGTTCAGAAGTCGGTAGCGGTACGTTGTCCGGATACGATCCCAGACGATGCCCTCCGACACAAACGACTCCCCGGAGAACGCGGGAAACGGATGCTGCCGCAAGATTTCGGCGCGATGCACAAAGAGCTTGTCACCCTGCACACGAGCGGAATGAAACAGACGTAGCGACGGCACATGCTCGCTCTCTGCCGGAAACGGTTTGCCGATCATCGCGCCGTGGCTGTCGACGGAGTGCCCGACCAGCCCGGCGTAGCGCGCACGCGCGTCTGCCGGAATCGCCTTCCATTCGCGTCCGACGACCGCCAGTGCCTGCGGCGTCAGCATGTCGTCAGAGTCAAGAATCAACGCCAGTTCGCCGGCGACGGCAGCGGCGGCGAGGTTCACAGCGCGATGCTTGCCCGCGTTCGGCTGAGTAAAACAGCGCACGCTGAAGGGCGCTGACTTCTCCAGACTCGACAATACGTCGCTCGTGTTGTCGGTCGATCCATCGTCAACCACAATCCATTCGAAGGGCAGCGGATCCTGCTCACAAAGGCTATCGTAGCAGCGCCTCAACAAGTGCGCGCGATTCCACGTCGCGGTTATCACGCTGACCTGGGGCGCCTGTGCGGAAACAGCCCTTGCGTCGTTCATGCGCTGCGCAGCGTGCCGCCGCGAAGCAGCGTCAGCACCGCATGGCGTGATGTGGCCGCCAGAAAGCTGGCCACAATGAGCGTGGGAACGGTGGCGAGCAGCGACCACCACAGGGAGGCGCCGTAAATCACGCCGATGCCTGCACACACGAATCCAGCCACCAGACACGCCAAACTCACGTCGAGCACGCGTCGTGCAGCATCAGGCGAAACCGCCAGTGACAATGCTTGTCGAGTGGTAAGCTGCGCCATGACCACCTGGCACGTGAGCCAGGCCCATCCGATCCCGAAACCCGGACTCAGTCGCTCGGCAATCGCAAACGTCGCCAACAACACCGTCAGCGCGACCACGGAAATACGGACAGCCTGCCAATAGGCTCCGGCCGCTTGCAACAACTCATAGGGTGTATTGCTGTGCGCGTTCAGCACCACACCACCGAGCAGCAGGGTGAGCAAGCCAGCATATCCTTCGCCGCGCATCCCGATAAACGGAAGCACCGAAAGTGCGGCCACTGTGACGGCTACAAAGACACCGCCGTACGCGGCCAGGCTGGCTTTCAAGACCGAAGGCAACGCGCGACCGAGTCGCTCACGAGCGTCCGACGACGACATCCACCCCGCCATGTACGGGAATGATACCAGGCCGATGCTGTTGGAAAAGAACCACACCTTTGACGCGATATCGAATGCCGCGCGATAAATCCCCAGGCCGGCCAAGCCGGAGACCGACGAAACCAGCACCGCACCCGCCGAGATCGACGTGATCTGCAGCATCTGCGCCATCGAGAGCGCGCCGGCCCGTGTGATCGTTTGCGAGAGTGTTACCCACCCGGCCGAAGGGCGCGTGGCACCATCCGGCAGTCCACCAAACCACCACAATGCGAACGGGACCTCGATCATTCGTCGCGCGGCCATGGCTCCCACGACAACCAGCGCATCGGTCGACCAGGCGAGCGCGGCAAATCCAAGCGTGTAGCGCAACACGCCGCTCATCGCACTGAACTTGGCGTACCGATCAAACTGTCGGTTGGCCAGACAACGTGACTGCATCAAGTTGAGCGGCAATCCGGACACGTATTCGAGCAAGCCGAGCACGACCAGGATGCGAACGGCCCACCGTGCCTCGCCCGGCGGTATGGAAAACAGCCCGGGTACCACCAGCATCAGGAGCGGAAGGCTCAGCACCAGCAGGCCCGCAATCGCGACATACGCGCCGGAAATTGCCGACACGTCCCGGCTCGCATCGACGGCATCCTGCGACGCCGAGAGACGTTGCAGCAAATGCTTGCCTAAACCCAGTTCCAGCAACGCCAGATACGAAATCAGCACAGCATGAACGGCGAGCAGCGCATAGCCTTCCGCGCCAAGCCGAGCCAAGGCCACTGGGACCAGCACGAGGCCCAGCACACCGTTGATGCCGTTGGCCGCCGAGATTGCAGAGACGCTCCTGAAGAGACTCATCGCGGCTGCTATCGCCTGGACAGCAACACCACGGTCGCAAGCGCCACCAGCGTCTGCGTGATCAGCGTCAGCGTTTCAAGTCGCGAACCGGGACGTGGTTCTCCCTGCCCGGGTACCACCACCGTCGCGCCGGCTTTCGGCGTCGGATCTCGTACGATCACCCAGAAGAGCCGACGCCGACTCTCAATCTTGCCGTTGGGCTGAATCACATAAGCGTGCGCTGCATCGCCGCGCGGAGTGGCTCCTCCCGCCGCGTTCAGATACGCGCCGAGTGACTGCCCCGTGGCGACGAGCTGCGTGGGCGCGTTCACCTCGCCGCGAACAGACACCGTTTGACGACGAGCGGGAACGAACAGTGAGTCGCCTTCCTGCAGATAGAGATTCTCCGCGCGATCACGACGACGAAGTGCCTCTGCGACATCAACGCCCACGCGAATTCGTGCGCTGTCCCCCACCACGCCGACAGCATCGGACACGGGCAGCGAGCGCCCCAGCGAATCTGTCGCTGCGGGGCTGGCCTTCCGCACCAGCGAGGCTACCTGTTCGTTTTCTGACGTCAGCCGACTGAAATACACCGCCGATGTATCGCCTTGCGCGGTGAACCCGCCAGCACGCTCGATCAGATCGCTCAAGCGTTCGCCGCGATTGCGGACCGCGTACCGGCCGGGAAGTCGCACTTCCCCGTAGACCTGCACTGACACGGGGGCCCCCCGTTCCGGATCGCGAAAGATCAGCACATTGTCGAATGGAGCGAGCGGGACTTCGCGAGCGCCTGTCGAAGCTGTTCGACCGTCGGCGAACAGGTAACCCGAATCGAGCGGCACGCGGACCGTCGTCGAGAGCACATTCGCATCGCTTACCTCCGGACGTCGCGCGATCTCCGCCTGCCGAAGTTCCGCGAGATCACTGAGTCCACCTGCTTGCAGCACAAGATCGCGCAGCGTCATGCCTTCGCGATAGGGAAAGCGACCGCCATCGTTGACGGCGCCGGAAATCACCACGTAGCGGTCGGCACGAAACGCAGTCCGACTGTACGCCGTGATCTCGTCGTCCGGTTGCAGTTCCAGCGGTTCCACGGTGGCCCCGGTACTGTCGCGCAACGCGGCCCGCAGCTGCAGGCGTGTGGAATCCGGCAGCAGGCGTGACACCAGCACGCGCCCAAGGTAGGCGTCGGGCTGCACACCACCGGCGCGAGCCAAGGCCTCCTCGAGCGTGAGCCCCGGCGTGAATCCCTGCGGGCCGGGCGTCCAGACGTGTCCATTCACCACGATACGATTGCGCACGCGATCGGTAATGCGCGGGATACGAACGACGTCGCCGTCCATCATCGGGAATGGCGGCACTACGCCGTCGGCGGTGAGCGCAATGTCGATGGAGGTACGTGCAGCGCCGGCACCCATGCGCGAACCGCGCGACAGGATGCGATCCACAAGGACGCGTCGGCCAGTGGCCGTCGCAAGCAGGCCGCCGGCCGCCGAAAGCAGGTCTGCCAGCTGCTCGCCGGGCTGCAGTTCGTACGTCGCCGGACGGATCACTTCGCCATCCACGCGCACGCGCGCACCACGAACCGGCACGAACAACACATCACCCTGTTGCAGGCGCACATCCTGACTCGCGTCACCCTGCAACAGATAATCATAGACGTCGAGTGTCGCGACGGTGCGACCGCTGCGTCGCACCTGCACCGCGCGTAGCGATCCTTGCTCGGTGGGCCCGCCGGCCGCGTACAGCGCCGTCAATGCCGTGCCGGCACTGGAAATGCGGAAGGCGCCGGGCGTGACAACATCGCCAACAACAAATATCTGATTTGAACGCAGACGTGAAATGTTGACGGAGAACTGCGTCGTGGCGCCCTCACCGCGCTGCACGCCGCTATACACGCGACCAAGGCGGCTGTAGAGCAGATCTTCCAGCTGGCCGAGCGTGAGATTCGCCACGCCGATCTGCCCGACCTGCGGGATCACGACAAATCCGCCTCGCGTGACGTCGAGCGTGTGCGCGGCTTCAACATCGCCGGTGAGAATGAGCACCAGCTGATCGCCCGGTCCGATCCGATATCCCGCGTCAACCGGCCCGTCAAGATTCGGCTCAAAGCGCGTTGATGCATCCCGGAATATCGCGTAGCCGAACAACTCGCCGCTGACCGCTGACAACGAAGGATCGTTCGCGCTGTCCCGCGCGAGGCTCGCCGCTGCCGCACCGGGCTGTTGCCGCTGCGGCAACTGCAGATCGTACAGTTCGCCCGCATTCGCGATCCCGAGTGCGCGCATCGCGTCGAACGTGCCTTGCGTCGGTGCCGACGCAGTCGCAGAGGCGCCACCGGGCAAGTACGCATCCAACAAGTTTTCGGGGTAGCCCTCAGCGCGCAGTCGAGCTCGCACTTGATCCGGCGAGAGCCCACTACTGAGCAGTCGTTCCCTGAGTTGCGCCGCCAGCTCCGGCCGAGCCTGCAGCATCGCTGCCGCCTGCGCGGGGTTGGGTCGCTGTTGCGCTTGCCCCGGCTGCGTGAAGATCAGCGACAGCAGCGGCGGAACGATAGCGGTTGCAACACTTCGCAGGGAAAGGCAGCGCATCAGAAAATGTTAGCGGTGGAATGCTCGGCCATGAGGAGGCGCTCCGTGTCAACGGTCAACGGCGGCGCTGGATCGGCGCAGTAGTCCTCGACCAAACCATGGATAGCCATCCGTAACGCCGAATCGGATGCGCCACGCTCAAGGTCAAACATCAGTGACTCGATGCGGGCATCTGTGAGCGCGGGCAAATCTACATTGCGCGTGCGCAGCACCTTCGGATGTTCGGTTGGTGCGGCCAGTTCGGAGCTGAAGAACATTTCTTCGTACAGCTTTTCCCCGGGACGCGCTCCGGTGAACCGCACTTCAATGTCGACGTCAGGCTGCAGCCCGGACAGATGGATCAGGTCACAGGCCAGATCCACAATCCGCACCGGCTCACCCATGTCAAGACAGAACACATCACCGCCTTTGCCAAGCGCAAAGGCCTGTAGCACCAACTGCACGGCCTCGGGAATGGTCATGAAAAAGCGACGCATTTCGGGATGCGTCACCATGACGGGGCCACCGCTGCGAATCTGTCGCAAGAAAGTTGGCACCACGGAACCTCGGCTTCCCAGTACGTTGCCAAACCGCACCGCAACATAGACGTGCCCGCTTCGCTGCGCAGCGAGCTGGACGACTTGCTCGGCGATGCGTTTGGATGCACCCATCACGCTGGTCGGACGGACGGCTTTGTCGGTGGAGACGAGTACAAAATGCGTGACACCCGTGGCCAGCGAGGCGTCGACGACACTCTGGGTCCCCACCACGTTGTTGCGCAAGGCTTCCGATGGATTTGCCTCCATAAGCGGCACATGCTTGTGCGCCGCCGCATGAAACACCACCGACGGTCTGTACTTCATCATCACCGCCAGCGTCCGATCGCGATCCCGTACGTCGAGGATGACGGGGACCGTCGTGATGTTGGGGAAACGGGTGCAGAACTCCTGTTGAATCTCGAAGATCGAGTTTTCTCCGCGTCCCACCAGTAACAACCGTTTCGGTTTGAGTGCCGCCAGCTGTCGGCAGAGTTCGGAACCGATCGAGCCTCCGGCTCCCGTCACCAGCACCGTTCGCCCGCGGATCATGGCTCCGACGCGCTTGGCGTCGGTATGAATGGGCTCGCGGCGAAGCAAGTCTTCAATGCGGACTTCGCGCAGCGACGCCGCGTGCGCCCCCCCACGTGTGATGTGCTCATGCAGCGATGGCACAATACGCGCTTCCAGCCCGTTGTCGCGGGCCAGGCGCATGATGCCGCGGATTGCGGCGCCGGAAGCGGACGGCATCGCAATGATAACATGATGCACGCCGACCGCCCGCGCCAGCTGCGGCAGGTCGCTCGGGCCCCCATGCACTTTGAGATTTCCGATCCGCATCCCATGCTTGCGCACATCGTCGTCGAGAAACGCGACTGGCCGGAACGCCGCACGTGTTTGGGTCTCAAGCTCACGAGCCACCAACTGCCCGGTTGCTCCCGCGCCCACAATGATCGCCGGTAACGAAACGGAACGCTGCAGTTCCAGGTTGGGGCGCTGACGCCGCCGATGCGAAAAACGCGCCCCCGAGCGCGTCAGAATCACCAATCCTCCCGACAGCAGCGCGTCGAGCGCCAACACGGACAGCGGCACTCGAACATCGGTGAGACCGATCCACGTGAGTCCCACCGCGCCGAAGATAATCGAAACAATGCCCGCGACCGACACCGCGATCAACGCACGTTCCAGCTCCTCCACGCTGGCCAGCGACCAGATCCGTTCATACAAGCCGAAAAACCCGAACACCGCCAGTCGAGCAGGAACCGTGATGACGGCAAACCAGACGAGCGCCACCAGAAATACATTCCCGGCCGCGGAGAAGCCCTCGAAGCGAACCGCGTGCGCGATCAAGCTGGACGCGATCAGCGATACGACATCCAGTAGGAAGTAATGCCGATTTCGGAGCACGTGCATGCGTTGCCCTCATTTTCAAAGTCGCGAGCGCGCGACCGTCGACGAACCCGCCCTGCTGAATGAGGGCAATACTGGTGAAGGCTACGCACAGATGGCTGAGCGCCGCAGTGATCGAACGCACGATTCAATCTGCGCCTGCGTGACTTAGCGCACGCGATGTCCGATCATCAGCCCAACACGATAGGGCAGCCATTCGCGACTTTCGTCGAGCCGATCAATGCCTGCGTATTGTTGACCCGTTGCACCGTTAAACCCGCGATAGCGACCATGTTGACTACCGCCACCAACGTATGCATCCAGCATGACTGTCGAGCTGAGCTGTCGCTTATAACCAATGGTGGCGCCCAACAACGTGCTGTAACCTTCCTGATAGAGGCGTGTGCCCCAGTAGTTCCATTTCTGCAATCGATAGATGCTCGCGCCAAGATGCACGCCGCCATAAAAGCCCACGCGGCGGCCGCGTGAATGGATCTGCCACTCGGGAATGATGGTCAGAAACTGAAACGGGGCGCCCCGCACCGAGCGCCACAGTGAGGCCGTTGCATCGAGGTTGAATGACGTACGATCCGTCAGCGCCACTTCGTAGGCGACGCCGGGAATACCGAGTAACGTCGAGGCATTGAACTTCACATAAGCATTGTTGTGTTCGCTTCTCGATGCATTCGCGGAGTCTCTACGCGGCGACCCGGGTTGCGAGGCGAGCGGAGCCGTCACAATCGCGACGAGCGCGGAACTTATCGCGAGGTCGCGCCGAAAACGCACGCACGAGAAGAGCGTCGAACGAGGCATATGCGACATGTTACACCCGCGGCGTGTTTAAAGAGCCGAGCGGTCGTCGGACACGCCCGCCGTTTCATCACCGAGCGGGCGCTTCACCGCTCATCGCAAATTGCGGGCGTGTTTTCATGCCATGCCTTGGCCGGGATCGAGCCTTCTTCATACTGCATGACGAGATCCCACTCAAAGGAGCGGTGTTCGGCCGTGTGAGTATCGGCGTTGGACATACGTGTACGGGAAGCGTGGTTCGGGCCCGGTGACGCGAGAGGAGTGAAAGGGACTGCGTGGCACGGGAGACCGAAAATCTCTCAGCCGCGTGGCTGCGCGTTCAGCCTGAGCGGACACTGAACGGATTGGGCGGGCGCTTTACCCACTGCCCGATGCACCATGTCGGCACGTCAGTTCCTCACCTGGCCCATCGATATATGTGACGCTCGGTGTATGGCTCGCTTTCGGCGTATCGCACCAACTTCTGAATCGACACCGTCGACGCGTCAAGCAAGTACACAAACTGAAACCGAGCGGATCGGCTGTTGTCCTGGCCGTCCTGCTCGGTCACGAACCGCAGCGTGCCGTCGGATAACTCGCCGAGCTCGATCAGCCGCTGACCATGGAACGTACGACCGTCGGGTGACAGCAGCACGGTATCGCGACTGTTCTCGTTCGGCTCATCATTGTAGCCGACACGCATATCCCACGCAGAGGCGCCGTCGGTGCGCGCGGGTAGTCGCGTGAATAAGAGGGTGGAGCGAATGGTGGTCTGCTTGTTCGTGGTGTAGTCGCGGTATTCGAGCGAGCCTCTCCAATCCGTTCCAGTGAGTCGATCAATATCGGACGCCTTGAGTGTGGTGGCTGGCGTTTGGCCCTCAATTGCAGGCGCGATGCTCGCGAGTGAGATCGCGAGCATGAAACAGGTCTGCAAACGCGCCCGAATTCGGAGGTGGGATAGCATGCGTGGACGGCTGAAGTGAACGCGCGGGAACGTCAGTATCGGAGCGTTCGCGGGCAGTTGATTCCCGGATGCGGACCGCATGACCCGGCCCGTGTCGAACCAGACGGCCTGTTTCGCGAAATCGGTGAGCGGTCGTTGGCGGCACGACCGCAACCGGGTGCGCTGCCGGCAAGCGCTATTGCGCCCGTGAGCCCCGTACTCCCAGATTCCCCTCGCCTGACTGGGCGATCACATTCCCGAGTCTCACTCTCCGTGTTGCTGCATCGTGTCACCACGCTCGGAAGAGCGATTCTGCTGGTCGGGGGACTGGCGCTGACCGCGCCCGGACCGGGAGCGCGCGCTGACCAAGCGCACTTGCCCGAGCAAAAGCGATCCGCGCTCCGTGATCAGACGACGATCAGGTCGCGCGACGCGCTGCCTGCCGACGATATGAAGGGCGGCGAGCAAGTCGAGTTGGTGTCGATCGAGCTGCGCTCCGTGCATCGCCCCGCGGACGCTGGCTCCTCGCCGGCAACCTCGCGTAGCGCACCGTCCGATTGTCTGACAGCAGACGCGCTGCGCTGGTGTGATGTGGTGCAGTGCCGGCGCCTCAGCGGTGCCCTGTTGCTCGGCTTCGCGACGCCGCCACCAGCGTATTGCTAGCCTCCCTGCGCTGAAACAGCTGCCGGACTGGGGCACCCAGTCGAACTCCTTGCGTATACCAGCCGCGCTGCGCGGCTGAGTGACCGGCTGTTTTTGTGCGTTCTCGCGCGTGCGTGTTCGTGCATACTCGAGCGGCCGCTCATTATCCCCTTCAACAATACCACGCCACATGTCGTCAGAAAGCAAAAATGAAGAGTGGGGTTCCAAGCTCGGCGTGATTTTGGCCGTGGCCGGCTCCGCGGTTGGCCTCGGCAACTTTCTCCGATTCCCCGGCCAGGCCGCCGACAACGGCGGCGGAGCATTTCTTATTCCGTACTTTTGTGCCCTCTTTCTGCTCGGGATTCCCATCGGCTGGGCCGAGTGGACAATGGGCCGCTATGGCGGCAAGAAAGGACTGCACAGCGCCCCGATGATCATGGGCGCAGTTGGCAAGGGACGTCTCGCACGATACTTCGGCGTGCTCGGCGTGCTAATTCCGCTCGGCGTTTCCACGTACTACGTGTTCATCGAAACGTGGACCTTCGCCTACTTCCTCAAGTATCTCGGCGGCGGCATCGGCATTGTGCAGGGCACATCCATCGCTGAGCAGACTGCCGCGTCAGGAAGCTTCTACGCGTCGATCACCGGCTCAGCGGGCGACGGCACGCTCTTCACGGGCGATTCCCTGTACACCGTGATCAGCTGGGTGGTGGTGTTCGCCATCAACATCTTTTTTGTGTACCGCGGGTTGTCGAAGGGCATCGAGAAGTTTGTGTCGTTCGCCATGCCGATCATGGCCGTGTGCGCATTGATCGTGCTGGTGCGAGTGCTTACGCTTGGCACCCCTGATCCGGCGCTTCCTGAACAGAATGTGGTGAACGGGCTGGGCTACATGTGGAACCCCGACTTCTCGGCGCTCGGCAACTTCAAGACGTGGCTCGCCGCGGCCTCACAGATCTTCTTCTCACTGTCGGTCGGCTTCGGCGTGATCATCAACTACTCGTCGTATCTGCGCAAGAAGGATGATGTGGCACTCTCCGGGCTCACGGCCAACGCCACGAATGAACTGTTTGAAGTAGGCTTTGGCGGCATGATCACGCTCACGGCCGCATTCGTATTTCTCGGGCTGAGCGGGACGACGGCGGCTGTTGCCACCGGCTCGTTTGGCCTCGGCTTCAACACGCTCCCAGTTGTGTTCGCACAAATGGGCGCGTTCGAAAACATCATCGGGGCGTTGTGGTTCTTCATGCTGTGGCTGGCGGCGATCACAAGTTCGCTCTCCATGTATCAGCCGGCCATCGCGCATCTCAAGGAAGCCACCAACTGGTCGCATCGAGGCTCCACCACGGTTATCGCGATTATCGGCACCATCGGTGCTGGACTCACACTGTGGTTCACGGCCGGCGGTGCGTTCTGGAGCACCGTGGACTTCTGGGTGGGCACGTATCTCATCTTTGTGCTGGCGATGGTGCAGATCATCTACTTTGCCTGGGTCTTTGGCATCGACCGCGGCTGGCGTGAACTGCATCAGGGAGCGTCGATCCGCGTGCCCAGCATCTTCAAGTTCGTGATGAAGTTCGTGGCACCAGCGTACCTCATCATCGTATTCGTTGGCTTCACCGTACAGAACTTCGGTGCCTCGCTGCAGGCGTCGTGGTCCAACACCGGTTCGCGCGTGGCTATGCTCACGATTGCCGGCATTCTGGCGTACTTGATGGTCGTCACCATCATCGGCGAAAAGCGTCTGCGCGCGGCCGGCGTAGACATCGACGATCGCAATCCTGCAGACTGAGGCAATCAGACCATGACCACACTTGGATGGATCTTCATGACCACGTCGTTGACGCTCGTCTGGGGCGGCACGTTCTGGTGTTTCAAGAA
>JBBRFQ010000102.1:0-12349 GCA_038224035.1 Gemmatimonadales bacterium | reverse complement strand
ACTCGCCGTGCAAAATTTCGTAGCGGTTCCCGTCGTCGGGAATGGCTTCGAGATCGGCCACCGTCCACACGGTGCGATCGGGACTGGGCGAGCGATACGGTCGCGTATCTGGCATAGCCATACGGTCGGCTCGGCGGGGGGGTCTGCGCAAGGGGCGAACATCCGCCGAGGATAACATCCGGGGCGGGCGGAGGCGTCACCGAATCATTGCCATCACGATCACGCGAATGCCGCAGCGACTGGCACGAGACGGGTGGGCACCGAGACGACGCACAGTCACCGCTATACCGCGAGCCAACCATGAGCGCCGCCAATACGCCAAGCTTAACGGCTTTTCGCGAGGACTCTGACGGCGAAAGCCGCATCACAAGAATCAGCTCGACGAGCAGCAGTGGCACGGTCAGCAGCCAATCGACATACCGGTATGCGTCATTGAATTGTACGCCACTGGCCGTGATCGCGCCGTTGGTGATCGCGTACGCGTCTTCCCAGCTTGAGAAGATTCGCACGTAATGGTACAGCGCAATACCGGTCACCAGCGCAGTCACGGAAAGCGCAGTCCTTTATGCCGGCGCCACCTGCGACCGGCTCAGGATGAAGAACAACGTTGCTGCGCCCATCACAGCAATTGCGAAAGAGAATGCGTTGTACACCAGGTCGAACTGTGAAACGGTGATGTCAAACATTCGTGTACTCCAATGTGAACTGTTCTCGAACGTGTGACCGTGCACGGTAGCGTGAGTGATCACACCGATCGAAGAACGCGTGCAACAGAACGGTTCCAGCGCACATTTTTCTCTCGGACACGTGCTGCGCGTACAATTACTCAGGCGATCAGACGTGCGTGTGACGACGAGTCTTCGCGTTGCGACAAATGCAAAGCACGCAGTACAACGATAACAAATCGCCGCATGCGTTTTGACCGAAGTCACTAACCGAACAGCACAACGCCCACGCGCTGCAACCGATGGCTTTCCGGGTTGGCATGAATCGCCGCATCAGCGCCGCATCAGCGCCGCATCAGCGCCGCATCAGCGCCGCATCAGCGCCGCATCAGCGCCGCCGCCGATGCGGGACAGTTCATCCGCAGCAGCAGTGCGCTACGGGTCACGCGTTGTCAGACACGCGCCATGTGGCGCTCCGATACCGCGGGCGTCCTCGGATGCACCCGGTCCGACCGCATGGCGCTCGCGATCGCGACGCCCGAGGACGCCGGACGTCAGGCTTTAGCGGGCGTACTGATCGCGCTCACAGTCGCCCGCCGAAACGCCGCAGGCATCGCGGAGATCGCCGGCTGCATGGACATGCCGGACCGCTTACGGCGTGCCCGTCTGCCCGCGGATTTCACCTTCCGGGAACGTGCTCGAGTGCACGTTCACGTACGCGTTGCCGGTGCGTAGTAACGTCATCAGTGAATCGAGCGCGATTGGCGGCTGTCCGCTGATCCCGCGAATATCCGCTGCCGTGAAGGTGCCGCTCAGCACGCCGCTGCTGCTCGTGAGCGTCTGCTTCAGCAGATCGATTACGATACCCGCGCTGGCCGTGACGCTGGCCGGGCCGTGGATGTGCGCGCCGGTCGGAATCGACGCCATCCCCTGGTACGTGACGGTGTAGGCGACGGAGATGCCACTGCGCGTGAAGACCGCCGCGCCGTTCGCGCTCGTGTTCACGGGAGTCGGACGTTCGTTGGCGCCGTTCAGCAGGGCGATGATGCCGTTCGGCAACGTGTTGACCGTACCCGACATACCTGCGTGAACGGTGCAGACGTACGGATAGTTGCCCGCTGTCGGGAAGGTGCGGGCCACCGACGTGCTGGAGACCAAGGGGACGTTGTTCGGCGCGCCGACCGACTGAAACACCACGTTGTGCGCGACACTGCCGAAGCCGAAGGTCACCACGCCACCTTCAGCGACGGAGGTCGTTGCCGGCGTGAACAGATTGTTGTTCGTTGCCTGCACCGTGACGGCCGTTGCTCCGCTGACCGGCGTGGCCACGGTGAGCGCCGCGGTTCCCGTGGCGGTGACGCCATCGCGCGTGAGAGAGGCGCCAAACGATGCGGCGCCCGGCGAGATGGCGGTGACCGCTCCGGCGCTGCTCACAATGGCTCTGGTGCGATCGACGGACGTGTACGTCACGCCGGTCACGCCGGCAATGGCGTTGCCGCGCGCGTCGCGGGCGGTCGCGGTGAGCTGCGTCGTGCTGCCGATCGCCAGTGACGTTACGGCGGCCTGTACCGCCAACGTCGCGAAGCGCTGCGCGACATCAATCGTCACCGTGCCCGAGACTGAGCCGCTGGTGGCCGTGATGGTGGCCGTCCCGTTGCCGGTGGCGGTCACCGTGGCAGCGGCACCGGAACCGGAAACGGTGGCGACAGCGGCGTTATTGGTCGTCCAACTTACGGCGGCGCCAGTGAGTGTCGCCTGATTCGCGTCCTTCACCACGGCCGTGAGTGACCGCGTCGCGCCGATCGCCGTGACGGCACCGATTTCGGTGGCACTGACGGCCACGGACGCCGCGACGGCGGCGGGAGGCGGCGTCGGCGTCGTGCCACTGTCGCCACCGCAGGCCGCGAGGGTAAACAATAGCGCCATGGTGGCGGCGCGTGTCGAGACGTGCATGCCGCGCGCACTGCGAACTGTGGTAAACATCGGTCGATCTCCCGGGAGAATGGAGCGGTGACGCGGACAGGCGTTGCCACTGATACACGCAGAATCAGCGGCGAGACTATACCCGCGGTTCCCGCGCGCGGTCGAGCTGCTCGAGCAGGGTCCTGGCCGAGCGCGCGCCAAGGACACGAGCGTCTCCGAGATTACACAACGGCCCGACGGTGAGTCGGCGACATCGTGGCTGCATCCACGGCATCGCCTTTATCTTCGCGTAACCGATGGCCTTGCGACAGGTCGCGTGTGTATTCGGCAGGGAATCTGCTTTTTTGTCTTAGCGTCCACGGATTGAGCTGTTGGGGACCATGGATCTCCTCAACGAACTGTTCCGGGATGCAGGGCTGGCGCGCCGCCTCCTCGACACACGGCATGTCACCGCCGACCGCGGGCTACGTTTTCCCTGCGAGCGCAGCGTGGGGTTTCACATCGTGCTTGAAGGCTCCATGTACGTGCATGCGGATGGTCGGACGCGCCGCTGCAGCTCGGACCCGGCAACGCTGCCTCGCTCGCCAAGGCCAGCAGGCTCTTTTTTCGAAGGCGTTCAAGCGCGCAGTGGGCGTGTCACCCGGTGAGTTCCGGCGGCGAGATGCGTCGGAGCGCGGAGCGGCGTGGCGGTTTGCGGTGGGGTGAGGTGGTTTTTTGGGGGGCGACGTTTCTCTCCCTGCGGCGACGGCCGTCATGATTGCGAAGACGTGCTCGGCATCCGATTCAGAAAGCAGCGTACTACCACGCGCTGCCGCTGGATGCCCGACGTGATGAGCTGGATGGCGACATCGCGCTGATGCTTTGGCTTAACTCGGCTTGCGCGACCGCGAGATGGTGCCGTTCTACAATCGTGCCGGGCCGGCCTCCAGTACGAACCGGATCGGCGGCGGGACTGTCTCTGGCATTCGTCCAGACGAGACGAACATCCAGTTCACGGTCACCACGCAACTCGCACACGGACTGGCGGATGTCGCCACAGGCACGCGGCTGTTTCCCAACATGCGCACACGGGCCCCGCGGGCGGGGATGACCTGTGTCATGATTGTCGGAGAAAAGGGCGCTGCCAACTCGACATACAGGGTCCACGGTCCAGACGACCGGACCACCGGGTTCGACGTCGCCCAGGTCGTGCGCCCCTGTTGCTGCGTCATGCGCAGTAGCGTGGAATCAACGCCGTTACGCACAAGTTCGGGATACGCGATGCCCAGTTGCGTTCGTTGAGTCTGTGCCTGGGCTTGCCCAATACAAGGGAGCAGCACGCCGAGCGCGAGTACAAGTCGGAGCATCATGGGCTCGCCAGTGAAAAAGTGACAGGCATGCTGTATGTGCCGGGACGATCCGAAGTCCATCGCAGCACCGTCTTGAAGGAGATGGCCAAGGTCGTCGTGCCGGCACTTCCGCTCTGCACAATTACCGGCGTACTCGTGATCGCGGTGCCAGTTACGGTCGACGACAAGGCCCAACGCAGGTCCGATGATGCCTTGGCGGTGTTGCCCCCGCCGCTCACGGTCCATGTCGTCGCGCCATTCGCCGACAATGTCCACGCGCGATTCGAGTTCACGACGAGCGTCACCGCGACGTCGTCGGAGACACCGGCGTCGAGATTCGCTTGCGTCACCGTCCAGGAGAAGAGGTGTGGTGACTGCGAGAGTAGGTGGATGACGCGCGGATTTGTGAGGGCGGTGGCGTTCGGCGCGGGCACGGTGATGTGGCAAGGCGAACCCACTGAAGCACTGCAGCTCCCCTGAGCGTCTGCGGGCCCGATGACGACGGCAAGCAGCGCGACGCAAAAGAGCGCCCGTCGTAATATTCGGGAACGAAGCCGGCGTTTCATCGCGTGCGCCGCGCTTGGAACGTCCCACTCGCGATCACGCGAACGTCCGTCGCCTCGAACCAGTTGCCAACGACGCTGTCACCTGACAGAACGCCAACGTGCCGACGACTGCGATCGGCTCCCAGAATCACGTCAAACTCGAGAATCGAGTCACGTACAACCTGTCCGGCCACCATCCCCGAGGCGGTGCGCACCTCGCCCGTGGGGAGCGACTCCCGAGCCTCGAGACTTCCTGCCACTGAAGCGCCCTGCTGTCGGGTAATCATCAGCGTCCCTTCAACGACCAGACTCGGCGCTCCCACGGCGGAATACACCCACTGGCCTTGCACCTTGCGAACCAGCACATCGTCGGGCTGCACCGGTGAACTGCAGGCCACGCAGATGATGCTCACGCCGAGCATCCGTAGCACGCGCCGCGTCATAACTGTGCACCGTTGGGTTTCTGGTACAACCGCATCGGTCGCCGCAATGCGCCAATCGCTATCTGTGCACGAGGCTGTACGGGCGTGATGTCCACCTGAACCGGCCCTTCCATGAGGAGCGGTTCCGATGACTCATCCGCCTCGGCTCGAACGGTGTAGTGGCCAAGTGGCAACGCATCGACTCGCGCAACGCCATCGTCACCCGTGCGAAGGACCCATGTGCGCCCTGCGGCATCGGTTATGATGACCGCGACGGAGCCCAGCGTCACACTCGACGCTCCTTCGCGCAGTTCAATACTCACATTCAACTGGCCAGTGGCGACGACGGGCAGGTCGGGAGTGTTGTCTCGCCTCGCGGTTCGCGAGCTCAATGCCATCCAGCCGGAGGCGAGTGAACGACTATCCACCTGCACGTCACCCGAGCCAGTGGGGAAGTGATAGCGGCCCTCTGTATCCGTCACGGCTGTCTCCATGCCTCGTCGCACCAGCACACCCGACATGCCCGGTTCGCCAGCGTCACGCCGTTGATTGTTATTGAGATCCTGATAGACAACAGCGCCGCGTGTCCGTGCGAGACCAGAAACCGTGATGGATGCACTCTGATCAAAGCGCACGAACACCGACGGACGTCTGCTCCCGGCGCTGCCGCGCAAGGCACCATCCTGCTGCACCGCCAACTGCAGGCGCGCGCCGCGCGGGAGCGCAACATTGATCGCGCCGCGAAAGACATCGAGCGCGTGCGTGCCGTACATGACCCGCTCGTCGGATCCGCTCAGCGTGACCGCGCTCCACCACGGGATGACGCGCAGACGGTCGACACTCACGCCGACCATTCCCTGGCCCTGCATCCATCCAGACGGTGACTCCCACCCGCCATGGATTCGCAGCATCCCCAGGCGACCATCGTACGCCGCATCACCACGTAGCTGGGATCGGCGCATTGTCTCCTCCAGTCGAAGTCCCGTGGTGCCGAGCGTACGCCTGCCTTGTGTGACGGCCGCCTGACCGCCGACGCGCAGGGCACCCAGCTGGAGCTGTGCCCGCATACCGCGACGGAGTTGATCATACGCCATCGCGCCGGTCGGTGATTGCATCGCGAATTGAATTGTGCGGAGCTCTGGCGCGACGGTGAGCCTCCGCGTCACACGAAGCTCCGGCGTGAGTCCCCATCCTGACGAATGCTGACGATCATTGCCGCTACCGTCCTGCGACGTGACCCATCCATCCGCATTGACGGTTACTGCCTGTCCGAATGATTGCGTGATCTGCCCGAACGCTGCGTCCCCCGCAGAAGCGAACGCACGAACTCCGCCGGGGGTGTGCAGCAGTCGCAGCTCCGCTCGCGTGGAGGTGCGCGTGAGTTGTGTAGTGCTTGCGATACCCGTCCCGCGCCCGCCTGCATACCAGCGTTGTGCAGTTTCGACTGACGTCAGCAGGGAACCCGATGGTGCGAACCAGACACCCGCAGCGACCGCGTCGAGTTTGCGCTGCATCCACGTCGCGTCCTCGAGTCGGACGACACGCAGGGATGCCCCCGCGCGCGTGCTTCCGTACGCCGCGCGTGCAGCGACTTGTACACGGGCACTGTTGCGAAAGGCACTGGTCGACCATGGGCGAGCCGCAGTGACTTGCACCCCGCGTCGTTCTGAGCCCACACGAATCGCGCCGCCGAGTCCGGTGACAAATTGCCCCGTAAGTTCGGATGTGCTGACGCCGACCGACCCCACCTGCATGGTCCAGGATGGAGCGGAGAGCGTCAGCACATTGGATGTCGGTGCATACGGCTGGAGCCCGACCTGGCGATCCCACCCACCGCGCACCGTGCTTTCGATGTGCGAGATGCGCGCGTCGAGTTGCAAGTGTTCGCCGAGCGCACCGCGTATTGCGAGACCGGCGCCGGTGTACTGTACACCGTCATCACCTCGCAGGCTGGTAATGCTCGTCGTTGCCATGATCACCGAGTTCACGCCGACGTCACCTCGCGCCACAGCGATACGACTGCTCGCACGCGCGCGTTCGTCATCGCCGGCCAATGCGATCGCGCCGACACGGCCTTCGCCCATGTGAATGCCCGCCGGCACCGCCACGCGGATGCTCGTCACCAACGACCCACCTGGAGGAAGAATCACCTGCTCTCGTTCCGCGAGCTTCACGTTCCAACCGTCAGGCGCCGTCGCGCGCAGCTGCAGCGTATCAGCCGCGTTGCCACTATTCGTGATCGAGAAGGGGATGCGCAGGTGTTCTCCGGCACGAGCGCCATAGACGTCGCGCGACGCCGACATAGTGGTGCGCCGCACCGTTCGAACGTTCGCCTCGACGGCTGTGGTGCGAGTGACACCGTTGCCGGTGAACATCACTTCGGCAATCGCATTCCGTCCCGCCAGCGCGCTGGCAGGCACCTGCATCGTGACCAGGATCTCGCGCGCCATGACGGGCCTGATCATCCCTTCACGCGCACCCAGAATACGCGCGTTGGAGGAGAGGATCTCATAACGAACCTCTTGCACGGCGCGTAGATCCGGCGGCACGTCCACCGACACGACGTGAAAGCTGGCCGGCGCCACATTCTCCACGAGCACCACGGTACGCGTCATCGGCGCCCGGCTCGCGCGCGACGGACTCGCACTTGCCACACGAGCACTTGACGGACTGGCACCTGACGGGGCGAATCGCGCGACTTGTGCACGCAGCACCGTGACAGGCGCGGATAGCACGGTGAACAGGGTTGCATACGCGGTCATGCGCCGCCAATCGACAGGCCGTCTGGGCACTGGCAGCCTTACGGTGATGTGGTGATGGCCGTGAATCCCAGCCCCACGCCGTAGCTCGAAGCGATATCCGTCCAACGCAGGACAAGCCTGAAGATCACGCCACCGGCAAAGCGGCGGTCATTCTGACCGCCGAGCAGGGGGTAGCTGCCGATGATCCTGTTGCTACCAGTGGCGCCGGTGCACGTCTGCTGGATTGACTGGAACGGCAGCGACAGGTCGCTTGGACGCCAGAGCAGGTCGGCGAGCGGCTTGCCGCTCCCGAGATCCGACGCCAGGGCACAGAGTTCGATGTGTCCCGTGTATTGCGTGCCATTGGCCGGCCCGCGAATCCTGCCGTCCAACGCGAGCACGTTCGGGTTGTCGATATAGCCCGCGATGTAGTCTGCGGCCGTCGGGACGCCGAATTCCACGCCGGCTGAGCTGATATTGAGCGTCAGCGTACCGGCCTGGGCCGATGCGCGCGCGCTGATGAGCGCGAGCCCGAGCGCAATCGACGCAAGGCGACCGCGCATCATCGGATCTCGGCCTGCACCTGTGCGGCCGCGATTTCCGTGCCGCCGAAATCGATCATGGCAAGCAGCACATACGTACCGCGCGGCAGTGACGGAAGCGCTGCGGACAGCCGCCGGGTGGCACCGGGCAACGTATAGAATTCCTCGATTGGAATCGTCGTCGCAACGGTGTTGTCGGGCCGTCGCACTTCGACTACTCCCTTTGCGATCGTCTGGCGAGAGCCGACGTTGCGGTAGCCGAGCTCCAGGGACATCACGCTGCTTCCGCTCAGCGACGAGACGGTCGCCGCGAACAGTTCGGCAGTCGGCTGCACTTGTTGCTCCACATACACCTTCACGCCATACCGCATCGAGTAGCGCAGCCCGCCGTGAGACGACGAGGGCGGTGGCTTGGGCGTTTCAATGAACAGAATCGTATAGCATCCCCTGGGAACGGCGGCGACGTCATCAAGCCACACGCGCACCGAGGCCGTGGCGCCAGCTTCGAGTTGCACTACAGTCGGAAAAACCTTCACGTGCGCTCGGCAGCTCTGCGAGAGCGTTCCCAGCGGCGCGTACCGATTCTCACCTGTTTCACTGCGATCCCAGTCCTGTACGTTGATTGTTACCTGCGTGCGTGCGGCACCGTCATTGGTGACGTGGAACTCCTGCGGCGCCACCGCAGCAACCGGTGCGCCTAAATCGAAGGCCATTTCCAGGGCATCGACAGATACCTGCGCCCGGGCGATAGATGGTGTCAAGCCGAGTACCAGACCTGCCGCGGCGGCTCGAATGAGCCGCACGCGGAGGACGGACTGCGACAGGCGCAGTGACAGGATCACGGCGCGATCAGGGTGAAGGTGACGCCCAACGTGTAGGTGCCCGGCTGGTCCTTCGTGATGTCGTACGCCGTCTTGTATTGAACTGACGTGATTGTGCTCAACGCCGTGGCCGATCCGCTGGCAATGTCCGCGGCCACGGTGCTCAGCGCGCTGAAGTTCGTGCCGTCCGTCGAGACCTGCACCTCGGCGACAGGCTTGGCGTAGCTCGCCGCGCCGGTCGCTGGGGTGTGGCTGAACGTCGCTGCATCCGTGCTCACCTGCACGCGGTAGCTGCGATTCGATTTCACCTGGAAGTTCGGGCCTGTCGTAGTCGAGGAGAACAAACCGGAGGCGTTGAAATCGGTCACGGCACTCGGGGCGCCGAGCGTCACGGTCGTCCCGTTCAGGGTCAGGTTCATCAGCGATGCCACGGTGGTCGATAGCGTGGTCGAGACGGTGCAGCTGACAGAGTTGGTGGTGGACGCGATGGAGCACGACTGCGCGCCGGCGACGCTGCCGACGCCCGTCAAGGCTGCTGAAAGAGCGAGAAGCTGGATAGAGCGTTTCATGATGAACTCGGTTGAATTGGCTGGTCCTCAATGGCAGAACGCGCCAGAGGAGGAGTGACAGCAGGTCCGAGTACAGTAGACGCGGCATCGTTAACGGAGCCTGCAGCAATCATTACCGTTTGTTATAGGTGCGGATGAGTTCCCAGGCACGGTGGCACGAAGCTCCGTTCTGCCGCCCTCCCCCAGCTTTTTCGGTTCGATGCACGACGCTTCCGGCGATCCCTTGCACCACACAGCGCGACTGCGCGCCCTTCACGACACGGATCTGCTGGACAGCGCCGCGGAAGTGGCGTTCGATCGCCTCGCGCAACTGTCGGCAGACCTGCTCCACGCTCCGGTCAGTCTGGTCACGCTCGTCGACGAACATCGACAGTTCTTCAAGAGCTGCCTCGGCCTTGGCGAGCCGTGGGCCAGTCGGCGCGAGACACCGCTTTCGCACTCCTTCTGCCAACATGTCGTGAGCAGCGACGCACCACTGGTGGTGGAGTTCGCGCCAGATCACCCGCTGGTGAAGGACAACCTCGCCATTCGGGACCTCGGGGTGATCTCCTACGTCGGTGTGCCCATACGGCTACCGGATGGGCACGTGCTTGGCAGTCTGTGTGTCATTGATTCGGTGCGCCGTGCGTGGACCGCGCACGATGTCGCGATTCTCGAGCGATTGGCAGAGCTGGTCGTCACGGAAGTGGAGTTACGCCGACAGATGCGGGAACAGGGGCGCGCCGAGCAGTCACGGCGTGCAAGTGAACAGCTCAAAAAGGCCGTGTTCGACGGGAGCCTCGACGCCATCGTGACCATCGATGTTCATGGCGTGATCACGGAATTCAACACCGCCGCCGAGCGAATCTTTGGCATGAGCCGCCGCTCCGTGATGGGTCAGCCGATGGGGGACCTGATCGTGCCAATGCGCCATCGAGCCGCGCATCACGCGGGCATGACGCGCTACCTCGAATCGGGCGTTTCCCGCGTATTGGGCAGGCGCATCGAGATGACCGCCATGCGAGGCGATGGCACCGAGTTCGCGGTCGAGTTGAGCATCGTGCAACTTGCGATTGACGGGGAGCCGCGGTTCACTGCCTTCATGCGTGATATCACCGAGGCACGTGCCACCGCTGATGCGGTGGTGCTCGCGCGCGACGTGGCGGAGGCGGCGAACCGTGCGAAAGATGAATTTCTGGGACGCGTGAGCCACGAGTTGCGCTCTCCGCTGCATGCCGTGCTGGGGTTCACGGAGCTCATCAACTCAGGCTCTCTGGGCGCGGTGAACGAACGGATAGAAGACGTGCTCGGTGATGTGCTCTCGAGCGCGCGTCACCTCCTGGCAATCGTCAACGACCTGCTCGACATCTCGGGCATCAGCGCGGGCAAGGTATCGCTTGCGCCAGCACCGCTCGACCTGCGCCACGCGGTGGAGGAAGTTGCCGACGCGATGGGGCATATTGCCGGACGACGCGCGATCCGCCTCTCGGTGGATGTCGACGACGCCGTGCGCGCGGTGATTGTCGACCCGACTCGGCTGCGCCAGATCCTGACCAACTACACTTCGAACGCGATTCGGTTTTCGCCGCCCGGCGGCGTGGTTCATATGCGTGTGCGTCCCGCGCCATTCGAGCAGTTTCGCATCGAGGTACAGGATGACGGGAAGGGGATTCCGCGCGAGATGCAAACGCGGCTGTTTCAACCGTTCTCACGGATCGAAGAGAACGGTGACACGGAGGGCACCGGTTTGGGTCTGGCCGTCACGCGGCTTCTCGCGGAGGCGCAAGGCGGCACTGTCGGCGTGCAGAGTGCCGCCGGTGCCGGGGCTACCTTTTTTGTCGAACTTCCAATGCGTCCGCTCGCGCTGACCTAGGACGCGGCGGCCATCGGCACGTCTGCGAGCGTGAGGCGAAATCCTATGCCGCGCACTGTAGCGATGCGCGGACTCAGGGCGACTCGACGCATCTTTTCACGAATACGCGAGACGTGTACTTCGATGACATTGGTGCCTGGGTCGAAAGTCATTTCCCAGACGCCTTCCAGCAACTGCGTCTTGGTTACCACCTCGTCCGGGTGCAGCAGCAAGTGTTCGAGGAGCGCGAACTCGCGCGGTGTGAGGCTGAGTTCCGTGCCGTTGAGTCGAACTTCGCGCGCGAGCCGATTCAGCAGCAGGCCGCCCAGCACCAGCTGTTCACTGCGTTTCGCACCACCGCGGCGCACGGCGGCATGCACGCGCGACCGGAGGATTTCGTTGGAGAACGGCTTGACGATGTAGTCGTCGGCGCCCGCGTCGAGTGCGCGCACGATGTCGCTGTCCGCGCCTTGCGCCGTGACCATGATGATCGGGGTCGCGTTGCTGGCGCGGCGGAGCGCTTGCAGAACGTGCACCCCGTTGCGATCCGGCAGGTTCACGTCCAGCAAGACGGCGTCGTACGTTTCGACCGAGGCAAGCGTGCGCCCCTCGTCGCCGGAAGCGGTGACATCGACCGCATAGCCGGCTTCGCTCAGTACCATTCGCATCAGCTTCGCCAGCACGCGGTCATCTTCGATCAGCAGTATGCGCACGCGAGGGTTTCCGGGATACAACGGGAGCACGGAGGGAGTATCGTGCGATCACGGTCAAGACGCCACGAACAGCCGGAGCGCAACATGGCCCAAGCCGCTTGCCGCCCGCCCCCGGATCCCTCAGAACTCCAGGTTCAGCCCGATCGACGGGAATAGTCCGATACTTTGATTGGTGTCGACGGCGCGCGTTCTCGGGTTCCACACCGGTGCCTGCTGGTTCTGCCGATTCGTGAAGTTCTGCAGGTCGAT
>JBBRFQ010000101.1:0-12362 GCA_038224035.1 Gemmatimonadales bacterium | reverse complement strand
ATCGATTCGCTGCGCGACAGCGACGCCATCGTGCTCGACATTCGCGGAAACTTCGGCGGTGTCGCGGGCATGGCGATGGGATTCGCCGGTCACTTCGTCGATACGGTTGTTCCCGTCGGCATCATGAAGACACGTGCGCAGGACCTGAAGTTCGCAATCAATCCTCGGCGGGTGAACACCGCGGATCAGCGCGTCGCGCCATTTGACGGTCCACTGGCGATCGTAGTCGACGAACTGTCGATCAGCACCTCTGAAATTTTCGCCGGCGGGCTGCAGTCGCTGGCGCGCGCGCACATCGTGGGCTCCCGGACGGCTGGCCAGGCACTACCAGCCATGGCGGAGCGACTGCCGAACGGCGACATTCTGTATCACGCGATCGCGACCTTTGTGTCGCCGTCGGGCGGCCGAATGGAAGGAGATGGGGTAACACCGGACCAGACCGTTGTGACCGACCGGCGCGCGCTGCTGGACGGAGCAGACCCCGCGCTGGACGCCGCGCTGAAATGGGCGGCAACCGCCCCCAAACCGCCACGTGTAACCGGACCGCGCATTACGCCGTAGTATTTCACAGTTCCGGTGCACAGCCAGGTCGTGCACCGTTCCCGCGCGAAGGCAACCTCCCTTGGCGCCGACCTTTTTCCGGAGCAGCATACATGAAGCAGTTTACGCGCGCACTCGTGGCCGCATTCACGGTGACCACGATCACGCTCCCCGCCTCCCTCAGCGCTCAGGCGCTGCCATCGGCGAAGGAAGTGCTGGACCGGCATATCACGGCCATCGGCGGACGTGACGCGGTCATGGCCATCACCTCCGTGCAGCAGAAGGGCACACTCGAACTTGCCGCCATGGGCATCTCGGCCGAACTCACGCTCGCGATGGCCAAGCCGAACAAGATGGCCATGACGATGACCATTCCGGGCATGGGCGAAATGCAGCAGGGCTTCAACGGCGACATCGGCTGGGACAACAACCCCATGCAGGGTCCGCGTCTGGCGGAAGGCGAGGAACTTGCCAACCGCAAGGAAACCGCCAACTTCGCCGAAGGTTTCGGCATTTTTGACGCGGAGAAGTTCACGAGCATGGAAGTGGTGGAGAAGGCGCAATTCGCCGGCGAAGAAGCGTACAAGGTGAAGCTGGTGCGCAAGGTTGGCCGTCCGAGCCACGAATACTTCTCGGTCGCGTCGGGGCTGCGCATCGGTTCACAGAGCACGGCGGTGTCGCCCATGGGCGAGATCGAGATCAACGCCGTCATGAGCGACTACAAGCAGTTCGGCACGGTGAAGATGCCCACCAGGATGGCGCAGTCGCAGGCGGGCAACGACATCACGATGACGTTCACGGACATCACGTTCAATGCCGTGAAGGACGACGCGTTCGCGCTTCCTCCTGCGGTGAAGGCGCTCGTCAAGCCGTAAGGTTTGTGCATCCTGCCAATGAGGGGCCATGACACGGTGTCATGGCCCCTCATTGTTTTATGGTCGCCCGCCCGGATGCCAGCGCGGCACATCCGGCGCATTCGCCAGCGTACGCAGCGCAATGAGCGCGGCGTCGATCACGCGTGCCATGTGGTCGGTGTCCATCGTCTCCGGGCCGTCGGTCACCTGGTGATAGTCACGGTGGAGATTGAACGTGGACAGCGTGTGCGCCGGAATGCCGCGTCGCGCAAAATCGATATTGTCGCTGCGCTCGAAGAAGCGCTGCGCCGGACGCGGATCGGGAACGATGGGCACGCCCGCGGCGAAGAGCAGATCACCGAACGTGCTGCGTTCGTAACCGGTCAGCCACGCGGTCCCGGCACCGCCGGTCAGTGTATCCGGGCGACCGATCATTTCGAGGTTGAGATTCGCCACCGTCTTCTCGAGCGGCCGCACCGGATTGTTGATGTACCATTTCGTGCCGATGAGTCCGACCTCTTCGCCGGTGACCGCGGCAAAGACAATCGTGCGCGCGGGACGCGGGCCACGTGCGAACTGACGCGCCAACTCCAGCAGTCCGACCGTGCCTGATGCGTCGTCGTCGGCCCCGTTGTTGATGGAGTCGCCGTTGACCGCACGTCCGATGCCGATGTGGTCGTAGTGCGCGGTCACCAGCACCACCTCGTCGCGACGCGCGGGATCTGCGCCGCGCAGAATTCCGACGACGTTGGCCGCCGTCAAACGCTGATCAACGGACAGCGTGTCCCACGCCGCCCAACTTCCCACCGCGCGCGGACGACTTGGTGCGCCCGGCGTGAATATGGGCGAGCGCATGAGCGGAACGCGCTGCAGATACGTGCCGGAGTCGCCGACCGCCTCCAAGCCGGCTTTCGCAAACTCGCTCGCAAGCCAGCGCGCGGCACGATCGCCACCGGGAGTGCCGGTGCCGCGCCCTTCCATGGAATCGGCTGCGAGAATGAAGATGTCGCGTCTGACATCCGCCGCTTTCACGACGGGCGGCGTCTGCGCCGTGGTCGGAGCGGCACGCGCGCGAGGCATCGCTGTAATCGCGAGCCACTGCGGGGCGGTTGCGGACGCGGTCGCGGGCCGACTCACGGCGAGACGGGTGATGTCGCGAATGCCCGCAAACGCAAAATCACCAAGCGGCGTCCACGCGGAATCACCGACGGTGTATGTGAACAGCGCCGCGCCATCGCCCATCACGAGTGTGGTCGCGTTCAGCCAGGCGTAGTCTTCACGTCGCGGACGCGTACCCACAATCGTATCTTGTGCGCCCGTGACCGGATCCAGACGCATAATGAACCAGCGCTCGCCGCCCTTCTGCACAAAGCTCACGTGCGACGTGCCGGGAATGCGATGCAGCGAACGACCGATGTTGCGCGCGAACGTGCGTGTGCCGGGCCGGCCGAGTGTCGCGACCTGCAGTGTAGCCGGTGAACCGAGCACAAACATCGCGATGGTGGAGTCGGTGGGGAACGCGAAGTAACCGACGGGCTTCACATCGGGCACCAACACACTTGCCGCATCGCCGTTCAGCGGGACACGCCACAGACGCTGCGACGAATCCGCTTCCACCCGCACGACGGTCAGGGCGTCACCGGACGCGTTCGGTGCGGCTGAGTACTCGCTTTCGGGCGTGCTGCGCACCGGGTCGACGCGCCCGGTGCTGAAATCGGCGCGAAAGATGTCGGTGGAACCATCCGCGACAATGCGTGTGAAAAAGAGGGACCGACCATCGGCCGCAAACGACGGCTGGTTGTCATATCCGTCGTACCGACTCACGTTCGCGGGCACGCCCACACGCCAGGCGCCCTGCGTGTTGGTGATGGCGACGAGAAAGACGTCGGGTCCGGCGGCTTGCTGCGCCGTCAGCGCGGTGGTCGAGACGGCACTGAGGAAGGCGGCCGGAGCGATCAGCGCGAGGGTGCGTCGTACACTATCAGACAGGCACATGGGACTGCGTCTCGGCAGAGATGGAAGAAAGGGGATTGCGAACTATACGCATTTCAGGACCCACACGATTGGGTTTTGGCGCGCTTGCGGACGTTACGGGCGCCACCGTTGCTTGTCGACGCACCAGACCGTAGGCTCCTTGCATGAAGGCTGAACTCTTTCGCATCAGCGCCGCGGCGATCCTCGTCCTCGGCGCCTTCGGCTGCAGCGATTCACCGCCGGTCGGTCCGCCGGCTACCCCCGTCGTGGCGACGGTGTCGATTCTCCCGGCTACCACGTTTCTGCAACCGGGCCAGAGTCGGCAACTGGTACTCGAGGTGCGCGACAGTGCGGGCATTCCGGTGCCGCAGTACAGCGCGAGGTGGTCCAGCGATGCCCCGTCGGTCGCCAGCGTCAGCGCGTCAGGTGTGCTGACCTCGCTGGCCGAAGGGAGCGCGCGTATCACCGTCACGGTCGACCCAATCAGCGTGACGATGACCGTGGGCGTGACCGCGCTGACACCGGGCGCTGCTCGCTGGGAAGTACTGCGGTCAGGCGGAGCGGACGCGTCGCTGTTGGCCCTCTGGGATGACGGCGCCGGTACCGCCTGGGCCGGCGGGACGGGCGGCGCACTGCTTAAGTCGGTCGACGGCGGTGCGTGGCAGCGGGTACCCGTGGCGACGCAGGAGATCATCGTCAGCATTTGGGGGGCCAGTCCCACGGAACTCTGGGCGGTGGGCTCGGGCGGCTTGTTGATGCGCGGCAACGGCGCGACGTGGGAGATCATGCCCCCGATCATGTCCAGAACACTGCTCTTCGTCTGGGGACTCTCGGCCAACGAGGTCTACGCCTCCGGCGACAACGGCTTTATCGCCAGATGGGACGGTCAGCTTTGGAGCGTGATGTCCACGCCCACCAGCAACGAGATCTGGGCGGTAGGCGGCACCAGTCGCAACGACTTGTGGGCCGTGGGCAATAACGGAACGATTCTGAGAAACCGCGGTGCTACCGCGTGGGAAGCGTTCGACTCGCCGTCGAATCAGCTTCTGCTCGGCGTGTGGGTCGCCGCTCCGAACAACGCGTTCGCTGTGGGCACGCAAGGCACGGTGCTGCGCTGGGATGGTGATGAGTGGCGCCCGATGGCGACGCCCGGCACGTCCAATCTCTTCGCGGTCTGGGGGCGGTCGGGCAACGAGGTGTACGCGGCCGGCAACAGCGGCGCGTTCTGGAAGTTTGACGGCGCGACGTGGCAATCGATCGGCATCGGATCAGGGCAGAACCTGCGCGCCATCGCCGCATCGAGCGTTGATCCGGGCGGCGTGCGGCTGGCCGGTTGGTACAACGCGATCCTGAGCTATCGGCCTGGCCAGCGCGCCAAAGTGGAACTGCTCGATGCCCTGTTCCTTTCGGCCTGGCAACCTGCAGCGGCGGGTGCCGATGCGCCGACCTGGGTGGTGGGCCTGGGCGGTTCCGTCGGCCGGCGTACGAGCACTGGATTCGAGTGGCTCGATGTTCCGGCCGTGAACGATTTGTACGGGATCAGCGGCAGTGGGCCGAACGACATCGTCGCGGTCGGTGACACCAACGCGATTTTGCGCTACAACGGCACGTCGTGGAGCGTGCAAAGCGAACGCACACCGATCCTGCTGCGCAGTGTGTGGACGTTGGGGCCGAATCAACATGTGATCGTGGGCCAAGGCGGCCGCATTCTGCGGAGCTCCGGCAACGGATGGATTCCTCAGGCCAGTGGCACCGAACGATTCCTTCGCGCCGTTTGGGGACTCGATGCGTCCACGGTGTTTGCGGTGGGCGACACGGGACTGCTGCTGCGATACGACGGCGAACGCTGGAAGACCGAGCCCACGCCCACGAGCGTGATTCTGCGCGCCGTGTGGGGCACGTCATCGAACGACGTATTCCTGGCGGGCGACCGCGGTGTGTTGCTGCGATGGGACGGACGTCGCGCCACGCCGCTTCCCTCGCCGACCACACGCGACTTGCGCGGCCTCTGGGGACGTAGTCCAACGGAGGTGTACGCCGTGGGCGACAGTGGGACAGTGCTTCGCTACGACGGCGATCGCTGGCGCCTCGTGGCCGCCGGCACAACGGCGTATTTGTTCGGCGTCACGGGCAGTCGCTCAGCGGCCGGTTCGGTGACGGCCGTCGGTGCTCGCGGCACACTCATCGACGGAAAACCGTAGCCCGCTCGCGGTTGCCTCGGCGATACGGCGCGACCGACGACTCACCGCGTGCGTATCGTTCTACCAGCCGTGACGTGCGCGCAGTGCGGTGATATGCGCGACGTGGTGATTACCGTGCCACGCATACATGGCGAGCAACTGGTCCACCGTGAACTCGCCGGTTTCCGGATGCACGACTGTTCTCGCACCGAGGGACGCGTCAACTGATGAGGTGATCGCGTCTAGTCGTTGATGCAGCGCGTCGACAAATGCGAGCGACTCCTCGATGCTGCTCGAGAATGCGTCGCCAGTGGCGAGCCATGCGTTTTCGTCGTAGGGACGAATAATGGGCCGGCGTTCTGTGAGACCAAGTTTGAGGCGCATGAGGAAGTTCAGGTGGCTGTCACCGAGGTGAAATGCGACCTGGCGAACGGTCCAGCCACCCTCGCGGTACGGTGTGTCCAGCTGGTCTGCACGCAGACCGTGTACGGCCGCGCGCAACGCGGAGGGCAGCTCGCGCAATCGAGCGACATAGCCGGCCCGTTCGGTGTTGGACACCTGGCCCGGCTGCTCGAACGGCCCGATCGGATATCGGAGATCCTCGCTCATGTGCGCGCGGCCGCGATGCGGCCATACACGAAGAGCAATACGATCGCGCCGATCACGCTGGCAACGAAACCGGCGCTACTGTCAGGCCCGTACACCCCGAGCAGTCGTCCGAGAAACGTGCCGACGAAAGCGCCGGCGATGCCCAGCAGCATGGTCACCAGCAGTCCGCCCGGGTCACGCCCCGGCATGATCGCCTTGGCCAGTGCACCCGCGATCAGTCCGATCAACGCAGTGACCAGCAGTGTTGTCAGCATCGACGCTCTCCAGTCGGGTGATACGGAACGGCGGCGGCCGAGTGTCGTGTCTGACGCTACGCGGGCGCGGAAACCTTCGGTGTGCGTCGTCCGAACCGCACGCGTCCGGCGCGGCGCACGATGAAGACAAAGAGCACAAGCACCAGCAGTAGTGCAACCATCGGCACCAACACGCTAGCGCCTTGCGTCAGCCCCGCCACCCCACCTCCTCCCACAATCACAACGGCCCACTTGAGCATGGGCGGGACATCGATGAGCACAGATGCGGTTGCAATCATTCCTGCCATCAACGCCGCGGGCGTCGCCACGACGTCGAGCGCGTGATCAAGCCACGGCACGTAGTACGCGCCGATTTCCAGCAGCATCGCCGTGCCGAGTCCTATCAACGCCGCAGTTGAACCGAGCCACTGCCAGTTCTCGGCGAGCGGGACAACGTCCGCCGCGCCGGCCAGAGCCAATACAAACAGCGGAAGAAACACCCGCATGCCTGCCGAGGCTGCCAGTCCGAGTCCGATGGCGACCGCCACCAGCGTGTCCGCGCTCATGATATCCTGCGCCCGGCTGTCATCGCCGTCAATAGGTCGGCGATGGCGTGCGACCTTCCTCACGCCGCGGATCGTCCGTCCAGAGCGCACCTGGTGTGGGCAGTGCAGGCGACGTGACATGTGGCAGCGTCGCGATGGTCAGCGTCGCAGGCCAGCGCGACCAGAGGAAGGATGTCTGCACGGCACAACTCCAGCGCAACGGTGGGAGGGAACGCACAACGGACTCAGCGACGAATCGCGATCGCCAGTCCGATGAGCGACAGCAGTAATCCCCACACAAAGACCAGGCACAACACGGCAAACAGTCGCAAGCCAACACTGGTGGTGCGCCACCGCGACACCCAGCTGAGCGCCGGCAACAGCGGCAGCGGCAGCAAGACGGTGACAATGAGGGAAAGCGGCCATGCGGCTTCACCGATCGCTCGCAGCGCCGTGCTACCTGAAAATGCAATGAAGAATCGATCGGCAACCCCAAGGAGCAAGCCACCGGGAATACCCATGCCGGGCATGACGCCGAGCAGCATGAGCATACCGGTGGTGAATAACGCACGACGTCGCGGCGAGGGCGGCGACGCGACGGTCACTTTGGCTTGCTCAGTGCCCATCGGCCTGTTCCTCGGCCTCGGCGTCCGGCCGCTCCACCGGCGCGCCAGATTCTTCCCAGGCGCGCCATCCGCCCTGCAGCGACACGACGTTCGTATATCCCATCTCCTGCAGCGTGGCGGACGCGAGAATGGAGCGGTAGCCCCCGCCGCAGTATAGAAAAAGCGGTGCATCGTTCTGCGGCACGCGTCGTTCGATGTCGCGCTCGAGAATGCCTCGCGCCAGGTGCTCAGCCCCAGCAGCGTGACCGGCATTCCACTCGTGATCCTCTCGAACGTCGAACAGTCGGGCGTCAACGAGACCGGCGAGGGCGCTTCGGGCTTCCTCGACGCTCATTTCGACCACGCCGGCGCGACGCGCCGCAACGAGAGACAAAAAACCGGGGGAATGATCCATGTTTGGTGCCGCGAGAGAAAACCGGATTGGGTAGCTGTCTCAATTTAGTTGAACGCGTGACCTGACGCGCCCCGTCGCGACGAGGCGTTCGCGACCCATGCTTGAGGAGGAGTGCGTCGGACGGTACGTTCGCCTCAGGATTCCCCTCCACATCGTCGCCCCCACCATGCTTTTCCGCACCACCTGCGATATTCACCAGACGGCGCGCGCGACGGCGATCGCGTTGATCCTCATACTGGGCGTCGGCTGTCAGGCGCGCAACAACGCGAGCCACGACTCAGGCATGCCTGCTGCCCGAACCATCCCGGAGTGGCGCCCGCTATTCGACGGTCGCACCCTCAACGGGTGGCAGGGCCATCGCACGCCCGGTGTGTTGCCTGGCGGATGGAGCGTGGAGGAAGGCACGCTCGTGCGCAGCGGCGCCGGTGGCGATCTCGTCTCGACGGAGCAGTTCGCGAACTTCGAACTGGAGTTCGAGTGGCTGGTGCCACGCGGCGGGAACAGCGGCGTGTTCTATCGCATCGATCCCGGCGTTGACGTGACATACATGAGCGCGCCTGAGTATCAGGTGCTCGACGACGCGGTGCATCGTGATGGCCAGTCGCGTCTCACGTCGGCCGGCGCCGCGTACGGGTTGTATCCGTCGCCTCCCGGACACACGCGCGCGGTGGGCGAGTGGAACAGCGGACGCATCATTGTTGACGGCACAAGGGTTGAGCACTGGCTCAACGGTACACAAACCGTGACGTACGAACTGTGGTCACCGGACTGGGAGCAACGCGTGAAGGCGAGCAAGTTCAGCGAGTGGCCAGCGTACGGACGGGCGAAGCGTGGACACATTGGTGTGCAGGACCATGGTGACCGCGTAGCGTTCCGCAACATTCGCATCAAGGTATTGCCGTGAGTGCCGTTGCGGCGGATGTGCCGGCACCACGGTTCAAGCTGTCCGTGCTGATGTTTCTGCAGTATTTCGTCTGGGGTGCGTGGGCGGTGACCATGGGCACCTGGCTCGGCACCGAACTCAAGTTCGACGGGGGACAGATCGGACTCGCATACGGCGCGAATGCGGTGGCCGCGATCGTGTCGCCGTTTTTCGTGGGCATGGTCGCTGATCGATTCTTCCCCACGCAGCGGGTGCTCGCGGTGCTGCATCTTGCCGGAGGCGTGTTGCTCTGGCTGGCGTCTACGCAAACATCGTTCGGTTCGTTCTACGCGCTGCTGCTCGCGTATGCGCTCTGTTTCATGCCGACCCTCGCGCTGAGCAACTCCATCTGCTTTGACCATCTGCCCGATGCCGCGCGCGATTTCCCGCGCGTGCGGGTACTCGGTACCATCGGCTGGATTGTCGCCGGCCTTTTGGTGGGCTGGCTCGGCGTGGAGAGCACGGCGCAGCCGATGCGCATCGCCGCGGGCGCGTCGCTGCTGCTTGGTGTGTTCTGCTTCATACTACCGCACACACCGCCGCATATGGTGGGCAAAGCCGTCACCGCGCGCGATGTGCTCGGTCTCGACGCGCTCGCGATGCTGCGCGACCGGACGTTTTTCATGTTCATCGTGGGATCGTTCCTGCTCTGTATTCCGCTGCAGTTCTACTACGCATTTACCAATCCGTTTTTGAACGAACTGGGCGTGACCGCACCGGCGGCCATGCAAACGCTCGGCCAGATGTCGGAGATTGCGTTCCTGTTGGCACTGCCGTTCTTTCTCTCGCGCTTTGGTGTGAAAAACATTCTGCTCATCGGCATGGCCGCGTGGGCGCTGCGCTACATGGCCTTCGCGTATGGCGACGCGGGATCGGGCATGGCGCTGCTGTACATCGGCATTCTGCTGCACGGCGTGTGCTATGACTTCTTCTTCGTGACGGGACAGATCTACGTGGACCAGCAGGCGCCGGTGGCCATTCGCGCCTCGGCGCAGGGGTTCCTCGCGTTCGTCACGTTTGGCCTCGGCAACTTCATTGGTTCATTCACGGCCGGGCAGATTGTTGAAGCCAACCGCGTGGGCGAGGGACATGATTGGACCGCGATCTGGCAGGTGCCGGCGGCGATGGCGGCGATTGTATTGGTGCTGTTCCTGCTGTTGTTCAGGCCGCGTCCGGTAGCGGGCGTGCCGGCTGCAACGTGACGCTCGGTGAATCGCTGTCCGGGGCCTCCAACGCGATGTCGGTAGAGCTGGAGGCGTGTGTCGCGACGCTGGCACAGGCGCGCGCCGCCGTCGACGCCGGCGCGACGCGCGTGGAGTTGTGCGGCCCGGGTGACGGCGGTACCACGCCCAGCATGGGGTTGCTTGAAGAGTGTCTCTCGTCGCTTGCGGTGCCTGTGCACGTCATGATTCGCGGGCATACGGAAGATTTCGTGGTGACGCCGGAGTGGCGAAGTGTCATGACACGTGATATCCAGCATGCGGTGCGCGCGGGTGCGCACGCAGTGGTGATTGGTCCGCTCACGGCGGGCCGGGAGATTGATGTCTCCACCACACAGGCCTTCGTCGAATCGGCGGAGCACATACCTGTCGTGTTTCATCGCGCGTTTGATCAGGTTGCCGATCAGCTCCGCGCGATTGATGCGCTCCTTGCGCTTGGCCTCTCGGCTGCGCTCACGTCTGGCGGGCGATCGCGCGCGCTCGATGGCGCCGCGGTGCTCGCGCAACTGCAGGAACGCGCCCGCGATCGGCTCACGATCATGGCGGGCGGTGGTGTGCGGGCCGACAACGTGGGTGCGCTGATGCGGGCCGTGCCGCTACGGGCCGTGCACGCGCGGGCAACGGAGCCTGCGGTATTCGCGGCGACGGCGTTGGCACTGCGCGAGTATCTTGCGCAGCGCACACAAACAAACGAGTGATCCCCGTGCACGTACTTTGGCATTTGACTGTTCGTTGCGAAGCTCGGCATGTGCCGCGTCCGAGCGATCGCCTACTACGAACACGTTGCTTTCTGTTGCGGAGCGCACGCACGTTCTTCGCGACGCGTACCGCACCCGTCGCCCTCGGCGTAGTGCTGCTCGCCGCTCCGCACGCGCGCGCGGCTGCGCAGACTACGGCCGCGACGCCACGCGCCGCCGCCTCGCCGTACGAACCCGCGCGTTACGCCATCATCCCGCGCCCCGTGCTGCTCGAGCCGCGCACCGGTGAGTTCACGCTCACAGCGGGCACGTTCATTACCGTGAGCCCGCGTGACTCCATGCTCGCGTACCAGCTCGCGCGCGAACTTGCGCCATCAACCGGCTACGCGCTGCGCGTCCGCGTGGCGAATACGCCAGCAGCCGTCGGCCGAACGATCGTGCTGACACGCGACACTGCGCTCGATTCACTCGGCGCCGAAGGGTACACGCTGGACGTGACATTTTCGCAGGTGCGCATTCGTGCGTCGCAGGCGGCCGGGCTGTTCTACGGCGTGCAGTCGCTCAAGCAGCTGCTGCCGCCGGAGATTCATCGCGCGTCGCGGGTGAACGGCGTCACGTGGACGATTCCCGCCGTTCGCATTGTGGATCGTCCGCGATTCTCATGGCGCGGATCGCACCTCGATGTCGGGCGCCACTTCATGCCGGTGGACTACGTCAAGCGCCACCTCGATCTCATGGCGCTGCACAAGCTCAACACTTTTCACTGGCATCTCACCGAAGATCAGGGCTGGCGCATCGAGATCGAGAAGTATCCGCGGCTCACCAGCGTAGGCGGCTGCCGCGAGCAAACGCTGCTCGGCGCGTACGTCACCGATCCGGCGCGGCGCGTGTTTGATGGCGCGCGGCACTGCGGGCACTACACGCAGGACGATATCCGCGAAGTGGTGGCGTACGCCGCCGAACGACACATCACCGTCGTGCCGGAAATCGAAATGCCGGGTCACGCTCAGGCCGCCATCGCGGCCTATCCCGAACTCGGCGTGTATCCCGACAGCGTGTACTCGCCGCTGCAGGTGTGGGGCGTCAGTGACGTGATTCTGAGTGTCGAAGAGTCAACGATTGCGTTCCTGCAGGATGTGCTCACAGAGGTGCTGGCGCTCTTTCCCGGTCCGTTCATACACATTGGTGGCGACGAAGCGGTGAAGACGCAGTGGAAATCGAGCCCGCGTGTGCAGGCGCGTATGCGGGAGTTGGGCGTGGCCGACGAACATGCGCTGCAGAGCTGGTTCATCCGTCGCATGGACACCTTCCTGACCGAGCGTGGGCGTCGGCTGATCGGCTGGGACGAGATACTCGAGGGCGGTCTCGCGCCGAACGCGACGGTGATGTCGTGGCGCGGTATTGATGGTGGGATCGCTGCGGCGAAGCAGGGGCACGATGTGGTGATGGCACCAAACTCGCACACCTACCTTGACTACTATCAGTCACGCGACACGAAGAATGAGCCGCGCGCAATTGGAGGCTTTCTGCCGCTCGATACGGTGTACGCCTACGAGCCCGTGCCAGC
>JBBRFQ010000100.1:0-12410 GCA_038224035.1 Gemmatimonadales bacterium | reverse complement strand
GCCACGAACGCGCGTACTGCCGGAACGTCGGTCATCGGAACCGGTCGAGCCAAGCCGCCACGTCGCGAAAGACGACATTCTTTTCGTAGTCCACCGTCATGATGTGTCCGGAGTGCTCCATCCAGTGGAAGGCCCGTTCCGTGGCGCGAATCGCCTGCCATCCGGTCAGCGCGTCATCCTGCGGGACTCGGCTGTCCTGACGCGAGGCCATGTACAGGGTGGGCACCTCGATGTACGGCAGCGATTCCTGCGCCACGACGGTGACGTCGTAAAGCTCCGCAAGCAGTCGACCGGAGACAACGCCGAGTCCGAGACTGGCTGGTTGCGCGGCCGGATTCAGGATGGACGCGGTGCGTCCCGTGCTTTTTCGGAACGGCGCGAGCGGCCCGGAGATTTTGAGCAGTCGGGAGATGCGCCGCACGTGCCGCGGCATGTTGAGATACGGCGACAACATCACCAGCGCGCTGATGTCGTCGCGTTCGGCCGCCACAATCGCGCACAACGCGGCACCCATCGACAGTCCCACGAGCGAGACGTGCGTGTACGTGCGCCGCAAACGGGCCACCTGATCGCGCACGTAGCCGATCCAATCGTGCGCCCGCGCGAGACCGAACTCCGTGAGTGTACGACCATGTCCCGGAAGCAGCGGCACCTCAACGGTGAACCCGCGCGCGTGCAGGTCGTGTGCCAGCTCGCGCACCGACTGCGGCGTGTCACCAAATCCGTGCACGACGAGCACCGCATGTGTACCGCTGCCGAGCAGTGTTTCAGGCTCGGCGCCGACCACGATGCCATCGGCACCCAAGCGCAGTCGGTTGGCCACCGAGCGCTCCAGTCGGCGAGCACGCACGCGATCACGCACAAGCACACTCACAATCCCGATGGCGACCGCCGCCGCAATCGGGACCGTGAGACGATTAGTAGCGCGGGACCGTCGCATCGACCTCGAGACTCCAGGCATCGATGCCACCTTCGAGGTTGGCAACGCGCGTGAAGCCCTGCGCACGCAACCACTGCGCGGCCATCGCGCTGCGTCCGCCGTGATGGCAATACACCACGTAGTCGGCGGTGCGATCGAGTGTGGGTGTGGCCTGCTGCAGCGTGCCGAGCGGAACGAGTTTCGCGTCGGGCAACGCCGCGATATCGAACTCCCACTGCTCACGTACATCGAGCAGCACGGGCGCGTCGCCTGCCGCGAGTCGCGCGGATAGCGCCAGCACATCCAGATCCTGAGACATCGTGTGTTCTCGGCGTGGAGATTATCGGTGTACCGCTGTCGGCGCGGTCACGGTGTTGCAATGGCAGTGCGCGCCTGCACCAATGCTGCTGTGGCGGCGTTGAACGCAGACGTCAGATCAGCGAGCTCCGTACGCGCACGAGCGGCATCGTTCGCCCGCACCGCCTCGTTCACGCCGGGAAAACTCATCGTGGCATATCCGTTGTCGATGTCGGCCGCGTAGATGAGCGAACGCCACCACGGACGTCCGAGCAATCCCTGTGGACGCGTCAGCGCGCGTTCAACATTGCGCAGCGCGCGGTTGGTGTTCTGCCGCACCGCCTTCGGCGTGGTGTTCGCGAGACGTGCATCACGCGCCTGCACGAAGTTGGCCGCTTCGCGCTCCATCGCGGTGATCGCCGCGGCCAGCGGTGCCACGAGTGTGCTGTCCCATCCATTGCGAGCTAGGCCGCGGCTCACGAGCGGAACATAGCCCTGCATGGTGCGCGCGAACTCCACGTAGTCATATGGATGCACGTCGGCATTGGCGAGTCGCAGCGCCATGGCCGCGCCGATACGTGCAGCGGTCGCGTGAAAGAGAAATCCCGGATCACCCCACGTGCTCATCCACTCGTGCGTGTCATACGCGGAGTGATACACACCCGCTGGTCCGGAAAAGCCCCAGTCGGCGTGCGGAATGCCGAGGTGATTGTAGAAGCCGGCAAAGTCGGAGCCACCGCCGGGATCACCCATGGGTGGTTCAGCACCCGCGCGCGTGGTGCCGGTGTTCGCGCGCCACACATCGTACACCATGCCGCGACCGCGCGGGTCGGGCACCTGCGTGATGACGGAGCGCAGGGTGGAGCGCAGCGAAGGACTACCACCGGCGCCGAACGACGGTCCTTGCGCCGATACGTCCTGGTTGAGATACGCCACGCCGCCGCGCAGGAGTTTGAGCGAATCGTCTTCCACGTACTCGGTGGAGCCGATAAGTCCCCACTCTTCGGCATCCCACGTAGCGAACACAATGCTGCGACGCGGACGCGAACCTTTGGCCGCCAGTTCGCTGAGCGCCTGCGCCGCTTCGAGCACGCTCACGGTCCCGCTGACATTGTCGGCCGCCCCAGCGCCCCACCCATCGCGATGCGCGCCGATGTAGATGTACTCGTCGGGAAACTCCGTGCCGGGCAGCGTGCCGAGTGTGTTGTAGATCGTCTTGAAGCCGCGCGTGGCGGCGTCGGTTTCGACGGTGAGTTTCACCCGGATCGGACCCGGACCCACATGGTAGCGCAGTGGCAGTCCACCCTGCCAACCCGCCGGGATGTCTTTGCCACGCAATTCACGGAGCAGCTGTTCGGCGTTTTCTGCACTGAGCGGCACCACAGGAATGCGCGGCACGGCCGTTTGTTCGAGTGGCACGCGTACCGCGTTTTTCGTACTCGGATAACCCGGCGTGGTGGGATCTCCCTGACCGTTGAATACACTGCCTCGCTGCACACCGGTCATGGGGCGCATCGGGCCTTCGGGATACACATCCCCGCGCGCGAAGCCGTCGTCGAGCGGATCCGTATAGATGAAGAGGCCGGCGGCGCCTCGCTTCTCTGCTTCGCGCGCCTTGATGCCACGGAAGCTGCGCCCGTAGCGCGCCAATACCACTTTGCCTTTCACCGACACGCCAAGCGAATCGAGTACGGCGTAGTCTTCAATGAGACCGAAGTTCACGAACACCAACTCACCTTCCGCAGTACCGGCGGCGCTGTACCCGTTCACCACCGGATACTGCGGCATGGCGGTGGTGGCGTCGCCGGGAATCGCCGGCTCCTGAAGCGAGAACTCCACGGTGTCGCGTCCCATGCGCCACGCGCGCGCCGATGTCGCGTGCGGCAGCCATACCTCGTACGCGCGCACTTCGGTCCGCAGACCCATGCGCTTCATCGCGTCGATCACGTAGTCGCGTGTTCGCGCTTGCGCGTCCGTGCCGGCCACATGCGGCTCCGCGGACAACGCACGGGCGTGCGCCTTGGCGCGGGCCGCATCCGGCGCGCCAATCGCGTCGCGTTCAAGCTGGCGCTGTTGCGCGCTGGCAGCGGGCGAGAAGCCGGGGAGGCGTTCGGCGGCGCTCTGTGCGTTGACGGAAGAGGCCGACGCGGCCGCGAATGCGGCGGCGAGCAGTCGCGGAAATATCGGAAGACGGGTCATCATGCAGCATCGCGCCCTCCACAGCGCGGAGCAAGGGCGGGGGCAGATCGATAATGAACCGAGGGTGGTGGGACGGGGCTCCGCTGCTCGGGTCCGCGCCCGTTGCTTCACGCGGTATCGTGCTCATCGAGCGCTCGCACCAGCGCCTGCTGCAACCTGGCTTCCGCGTCTCCAGATTGCCCAACGGCCGGCGACAGTGCGGAGAACTGTCGCAGCATCTCGTCTTCCACGATCGACGGGGCGGGCGACCGTACGCCGAGCGACTGCAGCTGCAGGTACGCCAGATCCTTGAGCAAGGCGATCGTATCCGCCTCAAGCGCGGCGAGTTGCGGGATCGCGAGACGTGCGACGTCGGCTTTTTCACGACGACGCTTGGGCGCCTCGAACAGGGCGCGCAGCGGCGCCAACATCACCACGAACGAGCCGGGCGAGTGCTCCTGAAACGCCGTGATCACGTTGCGGCGGCGCAGCGACGGGAAGAGCGCCGCAATCCTCTCGCGCACCGGGCTGAATCCGCCGACGCTGCGTAAACCGCGTCCGGTGATGATGAGCACCTCGGTCGCGCCTTCCACCTGCTGCTGTCGCAGCCACTGCTCACAGCGCGCCGTGGCTTCCTCGGCGGTCGGCTGTTGCGCGCGCAGGTTCAGCGTGCGGCGCGCCCCGAACCGGGCTTCGTCGAACGCCTGCTGCAGCGGCACCGCTGATTTCTTACGGTCGGCCATTGGCGTTTGACGAAGGACACAACAGGCTACGGGCGGCGTGGCGCGCCCGACGATGGTGCGGAGACGGCCGGTGTGATCGGTCGCGCCGGACTCAATGTACCGCGCTTGAGATCGCCGACAAATGCTTCGCGCAGCACCACGCCGTCTATCGGTTCCGTGGGGGTAATGCCGAGCGCCGCGGCCAGCGTCGCGGCAACATCGACGGTGCGCGCCGCCGCCTCGTACTTACCCGGCGCGAACGAGGGGCCGAGGAATGCAATCGGCACCGCCGCGTCGTAGTCATGCGGCATGCCGTGCATGGCGTATGAGATGGTCTGCCAGTAGTGGTACGGCTCAAGTGTGATCGTCAGCACCGCGTCCATATCGGGCGGAATCGCGTTATACCAGCGGCGCGCATACGTGTCTCCACGCTCAGCGAGTGCCCTGAGCTCCGGCACCGCATCCACGCGCATGACACCCGGAACGGCCCGAAACTCGGTGCGCAGCGCGGACACCACCGAATCCACCGGGACGTTGCGGCGGCGCAGCCGTGCGGTATCGAGGACCACGAGCCCCGACTCGAACTGCAGCGCATCCCCTTCAACGCCAAAAGTGGCCAGGCTACTGCGCGCCCGAGCGTAAATCGGCCGCTGATCCATGCGCCCCCGCGTGGAATCCGAGCCGGCGAAAAACAGTTCCGGATAGGGGGCAACGCCATGATCTGAACTGAGGGCGAAAATGATGCGCGAGGAGTCACGCAGGCGGAACAGCGAGTCGATAAACTGTCCAAGGTACTGATCAACACGCAGGACGTGATCATGCAGCTCGCGCGAGTCCGGACCGTACCGATGGCCAATCGCATCGGTGGTCGAGAGCGACAATCCCACAAAGTCCGTACTCGTTCCGCCGCCCAGTTGCATCGCCTCGATGCCACGCAACGCCAGCGCCACGGTGAGCGAATCCATGGCGGGATATTCGGTGAGCAGCGACGCGCGACGGGCGGCGTCATCGGGCAAGCGGTGCGGAAAGACAAAATCAGCACCACTGTTTTCGCGCGCGATGGAATCGCGTTCCGGGTAGAAAGACGCCGACTTCAGCGTCGTCCACGACGAGCCAGCGAGCGCGCCGATGAAGTCGCGCGTGTTGAAGTCGTTGACCCAGGTCGGCAGTGTATCGGCGTAGTAGCGACTGGTGGTGAAGCGACCATCATTCGAATACCAGAAGGCCGACTGATTCGCGCGCCCAAGCGGCAGAATGGCACCCCGATCCTTGCGCGAGACCGAAAGGGCGCGCGCCCACGGATCACGCACGCGCATCCAGTCGAAGAGCGACGAGCCACGAAACCGGTAGGGCGAAGCGCCGCCGCCACGTGCGCCGTCAAGCAGTGGCGCCTGTGGATCCTGAACACCCGCGTCGTTGCGAACGATGCCCGTGCTGCGCGGATGCCGGCCGGAACCGAGCGACGCGTGCCCCGGCGCCGTCTCGGTGGTTGCGTGGTCGTGCACGCCATTGGGGAACAGCGCGCCCTCTTTGATGAAGCGCGCGAGCCCTCCGGTGAACTCTCCGCCCCAGCGCTCGAGATAGTCGGGACGCAACTGATCCACGGTGATCAACACCACCAGTTGCGGACGCACCGTCGCCGAGGCAGGTGCTGCGTTCTGCGCGAATGCCGCAGAGGCTGTGAGGATGGCAAGCGCCGCAGCGCGGGTGACAAGCGCCGCAGCGCGGATGGCTGAGAACGCGGGCGTGCGCGGTGTCACTGTCGTGAGGACGCGCGCGATTGCCTGCGACGCTCTGGCCAGCCTGGACAGATTGGAGGGTGTCATACCCTGCAATTTAGCCGTTCCCGAACCGTGCAGCTCACCGAGCGTAAATTGTAGTGCGACTGTGACGCAATTACGCGTCGCGGCGGTACCACGGTGCCGAGGTGATACAATGCCGCAGTGCCGCAGTCCCGCGATCACGCGCCGAGCCAATCGATGTCAGGATTCGGTCGGCGGATCCCACTCGAGCCTCGGACGCGCCGCCGGATCGACGCATTCGAATGGGAACCACCCCGCCGACGAACGCTCTGCACATCGGGTGCGCGCGCCATGTGCGCACACGCGAGCTTCCGCGAGGCGCAGGAAGCTGCGTCAATATGTGATAGTCAGTCGTATTGCGCCAGCGCGATACACGAAAGTTCGTCTTGTACGCCAACCGCGCGCACAACACGCGACACGCGGGATCAGCTTTCCGTGAGCGCCGCTTCGAGCAGCACAAGCGCCTCGCTGAGTTCTGCACGCGTCATGATGAGCGGCGGCAGCAGACGCAGCGTGTGCTCACCCGCTCCCACCAGCAACAACCCATTGTCGAACGCACGCGCGACAATCGCGGCCGCCGGCTCATGCGTGTCGAGGCCCCACATGAAGCCCATGCCGCGGATCGCGCGGAGCTTTCCGGTGCGCTTCATCAGCGCGGTGAGCTCACCCTGCAACCAGCAGCCGGTCTCACGTACATGTTCGAGCAGCACCGGATCAGCAAGTCGCTGCACCACGTGTTCGGCAACCGCCGCGACGAGCGGACCACCGCCGAACGTGGTGCCGTGATCACCGGGCTGCATCGCACCGGAGATGGGTTCATTCACGAGCACCGCACCAATCGGCAATCCATTGGCCATCGGCTTGGCGATCGTCACCATGTCGGGGACGATGCGCAGTCCCTCGTACGCAAACAGGTTGCCTGTCCGCCCCAGCCCACACTGAATCTCGTCGAGAATCAGCAACACGTTCCGCTCCTGCGTGAGCGCGCGCAGCGCACGCAGGAACTCGGGCTCGAGCACACGCACACCACCTTCGCCCTGAATCGGCTCCACGATGACCGCCGCGATGGTGTCCGGATCGAGGACCGCACGCAGCTCCTCGATGTCCCGCTCCACGATTTGCACGCCACCCATGAGCGGCAGGAATGGCTGCCGATAGCTCGAGCGATCCGTGGCCGCGAGCGTGCCGGGCAGACGGCCGTGAAAGGCGCCGCGCAGCGACACGATGCCGAACTTGTGCTCGTGCCCCTGCGCCCGCGCCCACCGACGCGCAAACTTGAACGATGCCTCGTTGGCCTCGGCGCCCGAGTTGCAGAAGAACACCTTGCTGGCAAACGAGTGCTTGACAAACCACTCCGCGAGTCGTTCGCCCGGTGCGGTACGGTAGAGATTCGAAGTGTGTATGAGTCCGGTGGCGAGCGCGTCCTGAATCACCCGCGCCACGCCGGCGTCGCCGTGACCAAGCGACACGACCGCGATGCCGGCCACCATGTCGAGATACGACTTGCCGGTGTCGTCGAACAGGCGCACGCCCTCGCCACGCACGAACAGCGGCGACGGACGCTTGTAGGTACCAAGAATCGCGCTGGGTGCAGTAGACATGGCGACGGGGCTCTCGAGAACGGCGGTGGCGGAAGACATGACAGGAATTGAAAAGGGTCGAAACTAACGGTGAGAGAACTCAGCCGGCGATAAGACTCGTTCCAGACTCGGCGTGTGGCAGGCCTGCCAGATCGCCAATGCGAACACATCGCACGCCGTGCTCCAGCGCGTGCAAACCGGCTTCGAGTTTTGCGGCCATTCCACCGGCCGCAATGCCGCTCGAAATGAGCGCGGCCGCTTCGTTCGGCGTGACGGTGTGGATGGGCGCGCTGTGTTCGTCGCGCACGGCCGCCACATCTGCCATGAAGAAGAGCTCATCGGCGCCCAGCGCGGCGGCAATCGCGGCCGCAGCGTCGTCACCGTTCACGTTCATGGCCTGCGCCCGCTGCACATCTTCATGCGCCGACACGGGTGAGAGCACCGGCATGAACCCGTGATCGAGCAGCGTGTGCAGCAGACGTACATCCACACGAACCGGCGTGCCCGCGTAGCCGAACGTCGCGGAATCAATCGGCGACGCGCGCAGGAAACCGGCGTCTTCACCGCTCACGCCAACGGCGGGCACGCCTGCAGCGACGAATGCCGAGACGAGCTGCTTGTTGGCGAGACCGGAGAGCGCCATGCGAACCACTTCGAGGTCAGTCACCGTGGTGACGCGGCGGCCACCCACAAACTGCGGCGTATCACCGCGCTGCTGCTGCAACACGGAGATTTGATCGCCGCCACCATGCACGATCACCACACGACCCTGACGCGCACTCCACACATCGGCGAGCACGGCCGGCAGCGCGGGATCGGCCTGTGTGCGGCCCCCCAACTTGACCACGAGCAACAGCGCCGCTGCTGCTGGCGACGCGACGCCTGTCACCGCGGCAATCCCGCGGTCTCGTCGAGACCGAGCATGATATTGGCGTTCTGCAGCGCCTGACCGGCGGCGCCTTTCACCAGATTGTCGATCGCGGCAAACAGCAGCAGCGTGGGGGTGCGCACGTGCTGCACACTCACCGCACTGACGCGCACCACGTTGCGGTGCACCACATCGGCGAGCGCCGGCAAATGTGCGCTCACTTCCACAAACGGTTCATGCTCGTACGCGGCGCGCAACACGGACAGCGGATCGGCCAGCGGCGCCGCGAGCGGCACGGTGATGGTGCTCAAAATACCGCGGTCTACCGGCAGAAGGTGCGGCGTGAACAGCAAATCGAGATCACCGCCGAGCCGCGCGAGGCTGTCGGTCATCTCCGGGAGATGGCGATGCACGTTGCCCACCGCGTAGGCGCGGAAGTTTTCCGTCACCTCGGCGAACAACAGTTCCGGCTTGGGCGACGCACCGGCGCCGCTCACACCACTGGCCGCAGCCACCGATACGAGGCTTCCGGGCGCCACGAGTCCGGCGCGCACAAACGGTGCAAGCGCCACGAGAATGCTGGTGGGATAACAGCCGGGATTCGCGACGACGCGCGCGTCGGCGATGCCGTCGCGAAAGAGCTCCGGCAGTCCGTACGGCACGTGTGCCGGCACGGAGGCCGGAATCGGATGCGTGCTACCACCGCGGCCCGGACGCAAATCGCTGGACAGGTCCACCACGCGGGCACCGGCGTCGATCACGCGACCCACCCAGTCCACGCTGGCGCCGTGCGGCAGCGCGCTGAACACCAACTCCACGTCGCCGAGGGGCGCTTCGTCGGGGCCGATCATGGCGATATCGCGCATGCCGGACGGGCCGGCGCGCACACGCATGGTCTGCCCTCGACGCTCATTGGCGGTGGCGAACACCAGATTGCATGATGGGTGGGACGCAATCAGTCCACACAACTCTCGGCCCGCGTAGCCGCTGGCGCCGAGGACCCCGACAGGAATACTATGCACGCTTAATGCATATTATTGCATCACGGCGCTGTCAATCGGCGTGGCGCCTGATCTTCGACGTTGGCTACGGTTCTGTCGCGTCGATCGGCGGCGCGGACCATCATCTTTGTGGGAGTTCGGCGTGAGCGACAAGAGCATCCGTCAGACGGCCATTCGTGAACTCGTGGGCGAGCGGGCGATCGGTAGCCAGGAAGAGCTGCGCAAGCTGTTGCGACAGCGTGGCTGGGATGTGACGCAGTCCACGTTGTCGCGCGACCTGCGCGAGCTGCGGCTGGGGCGCATTCCTGACGGACATGGCAGCGCGCGCTACGCATTTCCCGAGGGCGCACCCGAGGACAGCGGTCCGCCGCTGGAACACTTGCTGCCGCAGTTGTTGCTCGCCGTGGAGGCGGTGCAGGTGCTGGTGGTGGCGCGCACGGTGCCGTCGGGCGCGCAACCCGTGGCCGCCGCACTCGACGGCGCCGCGTGGGGCGATATCCTCGGCACGATCGCCGGTGACGACACGGTGCTGATTATTTGCCGGTCGGCGCAGGGACGCGAACGCGTGGTGCGTCGGCTCAAGCCACTCACGCGCAAGTCGGCATAGATTGCGGCACGCGGCGGCCGCGCAACGTGCCGCATCATTATGCAATAGTTCTGCATAAGTTCCCAAATTCTATCCTGCGACTCCGATCGTCTTATGAGCACGCCTGACGCCTCGTCCTCTGATTCTTCGCTCGACGCTCCGACGCCATCTGAGGGCACGCACAAGTTGTGGGGCGGCCGTTTCGCCAGCGGGCCGCACCCGCTGCTTGACGCCGTCAACCGCTCCATCGGCACCGATTTCCGGCTGTGGCCGCACGATGTGCGCCTCTCCAAGGCCTGGGCGTTGGCGTTGCAGCAGGCGGGGGTGCTGTCGGCCGCCGAGGGTGAGGCCATCGACGCGGGTCTTGATCGCGTGGGCGATCGCCTCGCCGCCGGTGAACAACCGGTGGCGACCGATGAAGACATTCACACGATGATTGACCGTCTGCTGCACGAAGAGGCCGGTGCGCCGGCGTCGCGTTTGCACACGGGACGCTCGCGCAATGATCAGGTCGCCACCGCCACACGGCTGTGGACGATGCACGCCTGCACCACACTCGACCGCGCCGTGCGCGAGTTGCAGCAGGCGCTGCACGACCGGGCGGAACAGTTGCAGGATGCGGTTTTGCCAGCGTACACACACTTGCAGCGAGCGCAGCCCGTGAGCGGCGCGCACTGGTTGCTCTCGCACTTCTGGGCGCTCGATCGTGATCGCGGTCGTTTCGCCGCCGCGTCGCGTGGCGCGTCGGTGATGCCGCTCGGCTCCGGCGCCATTGCCGGCAGCGCGTTCCCCGTGTCGCGCGAGTTGCTACGTGAAACGCTCGGCTTCGCGGCCATCTCCGCCAACAGTATCGACGCCACCGGCGACCGCGACTTCGTGGCCGAAACGCTGTTCGCGTGCGCGCTCACAGCGGCACACTGTTCGCGCCTTGCCGAAGATCTGATCGTGTACGGCTCGAGCGAGTTTGGCTTCGTGAAGTTTGGCGACCGTTTCAGTACGGGCTCCAGCATGATGCCGCAGAAGCGCAATCCTGATGTCTTCGAACTGGCGCGCGGCTCGGGCGCACGGGTGCTCGGTGATCTCGTGAGCATGTTGGCCACGATCAAGGGACTGCCGAGCGGGTACAGCAAGGATCTGCAGGACGACAAGCGCGCGCTGTTCAATGCGGTGGACATGTTGTTGCTCGTGTTGCCGGCCATGGCCGGCGCGATCGCCGAGCTGCGGTTCAATCGCGAGCGCATGCGCGCCGCCGTGACGGGCGCGATGATGGCCACCGATCTCGCGGATTACCTGGTGCGGAAAGGCGCGTCGTTCCGCGAAGCGCACGGCGCGGTGGGACGACTGGTGCGTGAGTCGGAGGAAGCGGCGGTGGAGCTGGACCAACTGCCCGTCACACAGGTGCGCGCGGCGCACGCGCTGTTTGGTGAGGATGCAATGGACGCGCTGGGTGTGGATGCGTCGCTGGCGGTGCGGAATGTTGATGGTGGGACGGGGCGCGAAGCGGTAGCGAAGCAACTTGAGCAGGCGCGGGCGCGGTTGCGTTAGGAAGCGCGGCGGATCCGTCGATTTCCTCTTGACCTGACGCCGCTACGCTCGCTTATTATCGCCACCGTTCAAGTAAAGACCACTTCTTCACAAAGGAACCACATGATCAAGACACTGCGCACGCTTTCTCTCGCGCTCGTGGCGGCTGCCGCACTTCCGTTTGCCAGCGCGTCCGCGCAGGACGCCGCGTTCGGCAAGGGCACCAAGCTCGTGAACCTCGGCATCGTGACCGATCCGACCGGCTTTGGTGCCGGCGTCGAAGTTGGCATTTTGGAGCTGGCTCCGAACATCACGCTCGGCGTGGGTGGTACGTTCGCGTACCAGAGTCAGTCGGTCCTCGGCGCTGATTTCTCGACGACGTGGATCGTCGGCAATGCCAACGTGCACTATGCCATCCCGAGCCTTCCGCAGCTCGACCTGTTCGGTGGTGTTTCGCTGGGTATTGCGCGCTTCAGTGGTGAAACGATTCTTGGCACGGATGTCTCGAACAGTGACACCGTGTTCGGCGTCAACTTGGGTGGTCGCTACATGTTCACGCCCAAGCTCGGTGCTTTCGCGCAACTTGGTCTGGCCGATGCGCCGGAGCTCTTTCTCGGCCTCACGATCAAGTTCTAATCTGCTCCGCTTCTGCGGGCAGTAAGCGAATGAGGGCGTCCGGCTTCGGCCGGACGCCCTCATTTGTTCTGAACGCCCCTGCGAAAATCAGAACCGCACACCAATCATCAGTGGCGCCAGCGTCAGCCCGTTGCCACGCCCCAGAATCTCGCCACTGAACACATGCTCGAAACGCGCTTCGATGAACCCCTCGAACCCGTAGACGGGCACGAGCATACCAACACTTGCCGACGCACCGGGTGACGTCTGCATCGTGCTTTCCGATGCGCCGTGCCGAAATACGCCCGCGCCCACAGC
>JBBRFQ010000099.1:0-12774 GCA_038224035.1 Gemmatimonadales bacterium | reverse complement strand
CGTGATGACTGCGCCCTCCATGGGCACGACGCATGCGCACACCTGCTCCCCCAGCACATCGTGGGGAATACCGATGACGCAAACATCGTCTACCGCTGGATGCGCGCGAAGACGGTCTTCCACCTCGCGGGGATACACTTGGAATCCCCCGCGCGCGATGGTGTCCCGTCGGCGTCCAACGATGCGAACATATCCTTCCTCGTCGATGATCCCGAGATCTCCGGTGAGGAAGAAGCCTTCCGGCGTGTGGACCTTGGCGGTCTCGGCCGGCATGCGCAAATAGCCGCGCATGAGAAACGGTCCCCGGACGGCGATTTCGCCGACCGCTTCAGGACCATGCAACACTCCGGTGACAACGTCGACCGCCATCACCTCAACGCCCGGAAGGGCGCGTCCAACACTGCTGAGCCGTTGCTCCTCGGTATCCGAGAAGCGCGTGATCGTGACCGTGGGCCCGGTTTCCGTGAGCCCGTACGCCACCAGCACATTACACCACGCACGCACGAGCTGCACCAACTCTTCCGCGACGTCTGTGCCGGCAATCACGCCGGTTCGCAACGATCGCACACGTGCCGGCGAGAACGACGGCGCACGCATGAGCAGCTGCCACATCGTGGGCACACCGTACAACACCGTGACTTGCGCCGATTCGATGACCTCGAGCGCCTGTTCCGCCTCAAAGCGCGGCGTCGTCACGAGCGTTGCACCAACAGCAAGCGCACTCACCATCACCGAAAATCCAAACACCGTGAAGAACGGCACGGGTGTCAGCACACGATCGTCGGGCGACAGCTCCAACACTTCACCGGTGCGCACCGCGTTTTCGAGAATCGCGCGATGACTGAGACGAACACCCTTGGGTTTACCCGAGGAGCCCGACGTATAGATCACCGCAAGATCATGATTTTGTGTACTCGGCGACGCTGGTACGGCACGCCCGCTTCCTTTCGAGAGCAGATCCTCGAACTGAAAGATGCGATCGTCGTACCACAAGTCTTCTTTGCCGACCGTCACGACATAATGCAAATCGGGGAGATCCGCGAGCACGTCTTCAAACCGCTGCAGAAAATCCACGCCGTCCAGCTGCTCGATGGTGACAACGAGACTCGCTTCGGCGTGTCGCAACTGATAACGCAACTCGTGAATGTTGAGCTGCGGGCTGATCGGAACCACGACGGCGCCCAGTCTCGCGCACGCGATGAGGGTGACCAGCCACTCCACCCCGTTCGGAAGATTCACGGCGACACGATCACCGTGTTCAACCCCGAGTTCCGCGAACGCCGCGGCCAACGCCGTGGATTGTGCATCCACCTGCCGAAACGAATGCGACCGATCACCCGCCACAACGACGAGGCGATCCGGGTGTTCCCGGACGCGCGACTCGAACAGGGTGGTCAGGGTCCACTGGCTTGGCATTCCGCTCCGGTCATGGGACACAACAATCATGTAAATTACCAACCATGAACGAGATACGGAAGCCAACCGAGCCGTTGGATCCTCGTGCCGGCCCTCCGAAACCCTCTGGAGAAAGGCGCCGTACGGTCCAATACGCCGAACAGCGCGCCGTCGCCCGCCCTTCCAAGGGTGCCCGTGCGCCCTTCCGTTCTCGATTGTTCGCCATTCTGCTGCTGTTTGCCATCGTACCCTCGGTCGTGCTCACGATCGCCTGGGTGGTTACCACCAGCCGCACCTTGCCGCTCGTTGGCGCAACCTCGGCGTGGGAACGCGTGGGGGCGAGCGGCGAGCGCGCCATCACCACACTCGCCGACGCGCCGCTCAACGCGGCGCAGCAGGAGGCCCTGGCAACCCATGAAGCCGAACTCCGACGCTCCATCGAGATGGCCAAGCGCTTTGGCTTTGTGGTCCCCCGCACCGTGCGGCTCATCGCCCTGGGAGCCATCGTGCTGCTAATCGGCGTCACGCTCGGCGCGTCCCGTGTTGCCGGACACCTGGCGCGTCAACTCAGTCGCCCACTCGACGAGCTTGTGGGATGGACAGGGCTCATTCGCTCGGGCGCTGACCTGCCCGATGCCACCGCCCGACGCGGCGCGCCGGAGTTTGAAGTGCTCCGAACCGGGATGCGTACGATGGCCGCCGAGCTGGAGCAGGGGCGGGCACAGGCGCTCGCCGCCGAACGCGACGAGGCCTTTCGCGAGTCAGCGCGTCGCTTTGCGCATGAGCTTAAGAATCCGCTCACCCCGATTCGTTTTGCCGTGGCGCGTTTGCGTCGCAGCGCCCCGCTGGAACTGCACGACACGGTGGAAGTCCTGGCCGAAGAGTCGTCGCGTCTTGATGCCATGGCACGGTCGTTCGCACAGTTCGGACGCCTGCCCGATGGACCGCCCGCCGACGTCGATCTCGGCGATCTGGTCACTCGCACCGCGCAGTCGGTCGTTCCGGAACGCATCACGCTCGCGCTCGACATTGCGGAGGGCACACCGCTCGTGCACGGACATCACGAAGCACTCGTCCGCGCCGTCACCAATGTGCTGATCAATGCGGTGGACGTGTGCTCTGAGGGCGGAACGATCACCGCGCGTGTGTACGCCGACAAACTGAACCACGAGCCGTCAGTGTGTGTCGCGATTCACGACACCGGACCGGGCATCACGGCCGACCACCTGGCGCGCATCTTTGATCCGTACGTGACCACCAAACCCGGCGGCACCGGCCTCGGGCTCGCCATTGCCCGGCAAACCATCACCGCGCATCGGGGCGTCGTAGAAGCAGACAGCACACCGGGGCGCGGCACGCAGATTCGTTTCCGGATTCCGGTTCGGGGTGTTCCGCACGGCACCGATTCGTCTTCCTCAGGAGCTTTCGCATGACTCGTCTTTCGCTGATGCAAGCCACGCAGAACGCCCCGCAGCCCGCCCAACAGGACGTGCCGACCGCACCCCCACCTCCGCCTGCGCCTGATGACTTTGCGATTCGCGTCGGGCCGGACGGTCTGCTCATCGTGCAAACGAACTCCGACGGCACGCAGACCACCTTGCCGTGGAACGCGGACAGTGTGATCCCGCCGCAAGTTCCGCAGATTCTGGCGATCGCTGCCATTGGCCTGGTGGCCGTGATCATGGCCTTCCCGATCGGACGCGCCATCGCGCGCTACATCGATCGTCGCGGACACGCACCGAAAGTTCCCGACGACGTCGTCAAGCGCCTCGGCTCAATCGAGCAGTCCATCGATGCCATCGCGATCGAGGTGGAGCGCATGAGTGAAGCCAATCGCTTCACCACCAAACTGCTCACCGAGCGCGTCGCCGCACCCGATTTCCGTGCGGGCGCGTCGGCCGGCGGCGTGCCGCAAGGCGCCGCACGCGAGACCGTCGACTCCATCGTGCATCGCTCCGACGCGATTCGCGGATGACGCCTCGCCAGTCCGAACCGCCCGTATCACCGAGCAGATGCCCAGCGTCCTGATTGTCGACGACGAAGGCAACATTCGCCGCATGGTTGGGGCGTTGCTTGCGGGCGAGGGCTATGACGTGTTTGACGCACCCGACGGGCGCGCCGGCCTCACGCTCGCGCAAGCGCAGGATCCGGACGTCGCACTCGTCGATCTCATGATGCCGGGAGAGTTTGACGGTCTCGGCCTGCTCGAGCAACTCCGACAGAAGTTTCCGGACATGCCCGTCGTGATGATGAGTGGACGCGCGGCGTTGGCCGACGCCGTGCGCGCCACCCGGCTCGGCGCCTTCACCTTTCTCGAGAAGCCGCTCACGCCGGAGAGTGTTCTGCTGGCCCTCGCGTCGGCGCTCGAGCTCCGGCAGGCGCGGCGCACGGCCCGTTCGCTGCGAGAAGACCTGGGCTTCACCTCCGAACTCGTGGGCAACAGTCCGGTGATGCAGGCCGTGCGGCAACTCATCACGCAGGTGGGACCCACCGACGCGCGGGTGTTGATCACCGGCGAATCGGGCACCGGCAAAGAACTGGTGGCGGCGGCGCTGCACGCGTCGAGCCCGCGTCGGGATCTGCCGTTCATTCGCGTGAACTGCGCGGCGATTCCGCGCGATCTGCTCGAGAGCGAAATGTTCGGCCATGAGCGGGGGGCGTTCACCGGTGCCACCGAACGTCGCATCGGCCGGTTTGAACTGGCGCACACCGGCACGCTGTTTCTTGACGAAGTGGGCGACCTCGGACTCGAGGCGCAAGCCAAACTGCTGCGCGCCATCGAAGCGCGTGAAATTGAACGCGTGGGTGGTGGCAAATCGATTCGTGTTGATGTGCGCATCATCGCAGCCACGAACAAGGATCTCACACGAGCCGTGCGTGACGGCAGTTTTCGTGAGGATCTGCTGTTCCGGCTCAACGTGATTCCAATTGAGCTCGCCCCGCTGCGCGAACGACCGGGCGATATTCCGCTGCTGGTGAAGAACTTCGCGGAGCGGTATCGCGCGCGTACCGGACATGCCTGTTGTGCGTGGCCTGCTGCAGTGCTCGCGGTGTTTGAAGATTATGCGTGGCCCGGAAACGTGCGCGAACTCGCCAACATTGTGGAGCGTCTCACAATTTTGTATCCGGGGGCCTCGGCGAGTGCAGATCAGTTGCGTCGATTGCTCCCCGACAGCCTGAGCACCCCTGTCTCCGTCGCGCGCATCGCCGCCGAACAGGAAGGCGAGACGCCGATGAATCTCAGTGAATCGCTCGATACGTTCGAGCGCACGCTCATTTCGCGTGCGCTGACGGCTGCGTCGGGAAATATCGCGGAAGCCGCACGACGCCTGCAGACGGATCGCCCCAACCTGTACCGGCGCATGAAACGGCTTGGACTGGGAGGATCAAATGACGAGTGATCGCGTAACCACACTCGCCATTCGCCGCTGCATGCACATCGGCGCGATGCTGCTGTGCACGACATTCGACGCGAACGCACAAGAGCGTGGCGAACCGCGCGTGGGTCCGCTCTCACCGCAGGTCACCGCGGCCGTGGTTGATGCCTGGAATACGCCCGGCACACGGCAGGTGCGCGGACGTTTTGTCGTGGCGGTCACCGACACCATTCCAGGCTCCCTTGCCGTCCTCGATGGACCGGTGATTGTGAGCGGGACCGTGCTCGGCGACGTGGTGGTGATCAACGGGGATGTACGTCTTGACTCCACCGCGTTCGTCCGCGGTTCCGTGTTCGTGGCCGGCGGTGTGGTGGTGGGGCGTACTCGTGGACGCGTCGAAGGCGAGATCGAGGCATGGCGGTCGGCACTGGCGTATCGCGAGGTCGATGGTCGCTTGATTGCTGACGACGAGACCACGCTCTCCTCGCGGTATGCGCGCTGGCGCGACGGCAGCAAATCCGCCTTCCGCGACGTGCTCGTCTCGTCGGCGCACACCTACAATCGGGTGGAGGGACTGGCGATTCTGGCGGGCCCACGACTGCGGATCAGTCGCGGCGCGAGCCAGGCCACCTTTGAAGCGCTCGGAATTTTTCGTACCGGCGACCGCATTGCCTGGGAGCGCGAAAATCTCGGCCATCGCTTGCTCGCCGAGTTCCGCGAAGGCACGGATGCACGGCATCTGGCGTTCGGCGCACGACACGATGATGAGATCGCGGCGGTCGAGAAGTGGGCGCTGAGTGCTGCGGAAACGGGGCTCACATCGCTGCTCTTTGCCCGCGACTACCGTGACTACTGGAACCGCACGGGTGGAAACGTTTTCGTGCGCGCGGTCGGTGCGCCGGGTCTGTCGTTGCAACTCTCGGTCGGTCGAGAGCGCTGGGCGTCGCGTGACGCACGCAATCCCTACGCGATGTTTCGCGAGGGACGCGAGTGGCGCATCAATCCCGCCGCCCTTGAGGGCACGGCCAATGTGCTGCGTCTCGAAGGCGTGATCGATACGCGCAATGACCGGGTCAATCCACGCTACGGCTGGTTCGTGCGCGCCGACTACGAGGCCGGCGAGGTGGACGTGTCGTCATCGCTCGATTCCACATCGCTGGCACTTCGGGCGCCGCAACTCTCGTACGGTCGGTTCTTCCTGGACCTGCGTCGCTACAACCGTGTTTCGCCGCATTCGTCAGTCAACCTGCGGTTGGTGACCGGCGGATTGGTGCACGGAGGCGGTCTGCCGGCCCAGCGACGTCTCTCGGTGAGTGGCGTGGACGCGCTCCCGGCGTATGCGTTTCGTGGGCTGTCCGGCGACGCCGATGTCGGCATGTGCAACACACGCCCGGAAGCCGAGTTCGCGGCGGCGGGGCGCCCGGCCCTGTGTGATCGCATCGTGTTGCTGCAGGCCGAGTGGCGCGGAGACTTTCGCATCGGGCTGTTCGGCACCAGGCAGCGCACTGACAATCGCCGCTGGTACGCCAATGGACTCACGGCCGATGGCTCCTGGAGCATCTTCGCCAACACCGGGCGCGGCTGGCTTGTCGGACCGCGCGAAGGGGACCTCAGCGTTTCGCGCGGCTCGTTCCCGTTGGTTGCAGGCTTCCGCTCCGACGTCGGTGCCGGGCTCGATTTTGGCGTGCTGGGTGTGTACGTCGCCCAGCCGCTGCAAGGGCCGGTGCGCACACCGCGTGTGTTTGCACGCCTGGGCGCGCGTTTCTGAGGCGCGTCGTGCACAGTCGCCGTACGCTGATCCGACAGGGGTTCACGTTCGTCTTCACGATGCTCGTTGGCCTCGTCACGCTGTCGTCGCGCGTCATGGCGCAAAGCGACGGCGGCCCGCGCATCGAGATCGAGTTGCCGAGCGCGGCATCGCCCATGACGGTGCGCATGCGCAACGCCATCGACGGCGGGCGGTTTGAGGAGTTGTTGCGCAACGGCTTCGACGTCCGCGTGCGCATGCGCGTCGAACTGTGGAAGAGCGGTCGCATCTTCAACTCCATTATCGCCCGACAGGAGTGGGATGTGATCGTGCATTTCGATCAGTTCGATCAGACGTTTGACGTGGCGCGGATCGACGGCAACATGAACGTCGCGCCGCTTGGCACGTATCGACGACTGCTTGACGCAAAGGCTGCGCTCGCGCTGCCCTACTCACCGCTGATCGGTCGCCCTGGTCCGGGCGAAGAGCACTACTACAGCGTTCAGGCGGACATCAGCACGCTTGACTTCAATGATCTCGACGAAGTCTCGAGCTGGCTGCGCGGTGAACTCGCGCCAGCGGTTCAGGGGCGACGCAATCCGGGCACCGCACTCGGCCGCGGCTTGCGCACCCTGCTCTCGCGCGTGATGGGCGGAGAAGTGCGGCGGCTTGAAGCGCGCTCACCACGATTCCGGGTCACGCCCGGCGAGTGAGCGCCAACCCCGTCAGTTGGACGACGGCAAGCCGTCCATCGCCTTCACGCGACGCAACGTCTCTTCACCGTAGAACACTTTGATGTAGCGTGCCTGTGTTTCGGTGAGTCGACGCACCGCCCAGCTGAGATGCACAAAGTGCGGCTCCGCCGGTTCAGCGATGGGATGCATGCCGATTTCCGACGGCAGGCGGCTCGCCTTGCGCGTATTGCAGCTGCTGCATGCGGTCACCACGTTCGTCCACTCGTTCAGTCCACCGCGCGACATGGGAATCACGTGATCGCGCGTGAGCGATTCCCGCGGCTTGAGATCGCTGCCCTGTCGTGCGCAGTACTGGCACTGGTAGTGATCACGCGCGAACAGAAAGATGTTTGTCACCTGTCGGCGAAACCGGCGCGGCACATGGATAAACTTGGTGAGCCGGATGACGGCCGGGCGCGGCATGGCCAGGCGCTCGGAGCGAACAGGGCGACCCTGTTCAGCCTCGACGATTTCCGCTTTCCCATCGATGACAAGGCGCAGTGCACGGCGCAGGGGCACCATGGTCAGCGGCTCGTACGATGCATTCAGTGCAAGACACCCGGCAATCAACAGCGCCCTCCGTGTCAGGTACGCGGGAACGTGAGCGTATCGCCGAAGAATACAGTCGGGTACACGCCTGACGCTACGGTCCCGAGCGCTCCGTCACGGTGACGTGACGTTGCGTGCAAGGACACCTACGGTGATCGACCCGCCGACCCGGGAAGTGCCCGGACGTACCGCTGTACCACTTCGCCATCGGCCATCACCCGGGTCCGCACCGCATCATCACATGCGAGTTCGATCCCGTCGCGCACCAGTACCCGGCCCGCCACCATCGTGAGCAACGCCCGCGCTCCGCCCCCCACCACATGCACCAACAACACCTGCGGGTCATACACGGGAGCGGCCTCGAAGGCATCACAGCGGAATGCGCAGAGATCGGCCCACTGCCCTGCCGCCAGCGTCCCCACGTCCGCGAGTCCAAGCGCACGGGCGCCTCCGCGGGTCGCGAGCTCCAAAACCTCAGCCGCCGACATGGCATCGGGAGTCGACGTGGCCAGCGACTGTAGCAGCACCGCCTGACGCGCCTCGGCGATGAGGTCCATGCGGTCGTTGCTGGCCACGGAGTCAGTGCCGAGCCCCACGGCGATACCAGCGTCCAGTGTCGCGCGCAGCGGCGCGATCCCCTGACCGAGCTTCGCGTTGCTGATGGGACAGTGCACGACGGTGCTTCCGGAATCGGCGATGCGCTGCAGATCGGTGGTGTCGGCGTGAATCGCGTGAATGCACAGCGGCTGCGTTGCAAGAATCCCCGATTGGGCGAGCAGCGCGACGGGCGACGCCTGCGTGGACCACACGGCAATCCCACGCGCCTGCAAACGCTCGGCGAACGGACCGGTGCCATCACGCACGAAGGCCATCTCGGCCGCACTCTCGGCAACGTGCGTGGCCACGGGAAGCTGTTCTTCGCGCGCATACCCGGCCACGGCGCGATAAAGTGCCGCGGACACCGTGTATGGCGCGTGTGGCGAGACCCCGACGTCGACGAGCGACGTGGCTCTCTCGCGCAGCTGCGTCACACCATCTTGAAGCGCCTGCATCGATGCGGGGACCTGGGATGCATCGGGGCCAAACGTTTCCAGATACACCCGGCCACGAATACCCGCGTCCCGGATTGCATCGATCGGCGCACCGCTCGCCGAACAGTCGGCAACGGTGGTAATGCCGGCGCGCAGTGCCTCCGATACGCCGAACCGCGCCGCATCGGTGAGCGCCCGTGCGTCGAGCACATTGGCGCGCACGTCGGTGAGCACACGCAACCAATCGCGGAACGGCAGTCCCTCGAGAAAACCACGCAGCGAGGTGAGTTCAAGATGGGTGTGGGCGTTCACGAGGCCCGGCATGAGGATGGCCTCACCCAGCTGTTCGTGCCGGCCAGCCTCCGCGTTCGCTGACGGCCCCACCCACACGATCCGTTCGCCCTCCACGACAACCGCACCGTCGCGCAATGGCGCCGAGACAATCGGCAACACCCAACGCGCGTGCCACGCCACGCGTGCGTCGCGCGCCGAGACGTGAATCACGGCGGCGGGATACGGAACGGGTTGGTGGTGTCGCGGTACGCGCGCGGAATCGCACCGCCCACCACGGAATCACCAACCACCCGCGGCACGTTGAACGCGGCGTCAGAACAGGTGAGCCGTGGCTCGTTGCCGAAGATGTAGAACTCGGCGGTCACGTGATCGCGACACGTCATGTTGGCGAGCAGGCCGGTAGATGCATCGATATCGCGCACCACGATGCCGTCAGGACGCGGCCAGTCGGGAGGCGTCGGCTTGCGCTTGTACACGTCCATCATGAAGGCCGTCCACGCGGGCGCAGCCAGCGAGCCACCCTGCGCGTTCGACTTGATTTTTTTCGGCTTGTCGAACCCCAGCCACAGGCCGGCTACCAGATCGGCGGTATAGCCGATGAACCATACGTCGGCGCCGTCGTTTGTCGTTCCCGTCTTGCCACCGGCGGGCACGCGGAAGCCGGCGCCGGTGGTCGCGCCGTAAGCCGTGCCGCGACCCACAACGTCCTTCATCATGCTCACCATGAGCCACGCTTCTTCGGGCGTGAGCACGGCCTCACGATCGGGACGTGGTTGCCACACGATTTCGCCGTCCGCGTCTTCCACTCGCTGGATCGCGTACGGCGTGGTGCGCAAACCGAGATTCGCGAACACCGAGTACGACGCGATCATCTCCAGCGGATACACGTCGGCTGCGCCGATGTACAACGACGGGAACGGCGGAATCGGTGTGCTGATCCCGAACCGGCGTGCCATGGAAATCACCTGCTGCGGTCCCAACTCGAGCCCAACCTGAATGGCCGGAATGTTGCGCGACATGAAGAGCGCGCGGCGCATCGGCATCGGGCCTTCGAACTTGAGATCGAAATTTTGTGGACGCCACGTTTCGCCACTGACCTGATCCATGCTGATGGGCGAATCGTTGATGACGTAGCCCGGTCCGAGCCCGGAGCGGATCGCGGTGGCGTACACAATCGGCTTGAACGTAGAGCCGGGCTGACGTAGTGCCTGCACCGACCGGTTGAACTTGGAGTCGCTGAAATCGCGTCCGCCGACCATTGCACGCACGGCGCCGGCGCGCGGATCAACGGCCACGAACGCGCCTTGCAGGTACGGTGACTCACCACCGCCACCGAGCCCGGCGCCTTCCGCGTTGCGCGCCTGATACTGCTCAAACGTGAGGTGCGAGTACGGACCGTACTTTCCGGATTCGATCGCGCCCAACTGCTCTTCGAGTGCGCGTTCGGCTGCCACCTGCATGTCGAGATCGAGGGTGGTGTACACCTTGAGCCCTTTCTCGTACAACGTCTGTCCGAAGTGCTGATCGAGCTGTTGACGCACCCACTCCACAAAGTAGGGCGCCGTTTCTCCCGACTCGGTGCGCTGCGCCAGTTGCAGCGGAAACGCTTTGGCCAGACTGGCGTCGGACGCCGTGACCACATCGGCGCGACGCATCAACTCGATCACCGTGTTGCGACGCTGGATTGCGCGGTCGGCGAAGCGGCGCGGATTGTACCGCTCCGGTGCTTTGGGCAGTGCCGCGAGCATCGCCGCTTCGGCCACACTCACGTCGCGCACGGACTTGCCGAAGTACCGCTGTGCCGCCGTCTCCACCCCGTACGCGCCGGAGCCGAGATAAATCTGGTTCAGGTACAGCTCAAGGATGCGATCCTTGCTGTACGCACGCTCGATGTCCACGGAGACGTGCGCTTCCTTGAGCTTGCGCAGGATCGTCTTCTCGCGCGTCAGCGTTTCCGGGAAGATGTTGCGCGCAAGCTGCATCGTGATGGTGCTGAATCCTTCCTGAAAACCACCGGCCTTGAGGTTCCGGAGTGCGGCACCGAAGAAACGGATGTAATCAATGCCCGCGTGGTCGTAGAAACGTTTGTCTTCCACCACCAGAAACGCATCCTTCACATGCTTCGGAATCTCGGTGAGTTCCACCAGCGTGCGGCGCTCGAGGCCAAGCTCGGCGATGAACCGGCCGTCCGCGGCGTACAGCTTGGAGGTCTGATTCGGCGTGTAGGTATTGAGCGTCGCGGCTGATGGGCAGGCGTTGTCGCGGCAGATCATGGTCCACGCGGTGGCCAGACCGGCGGCGCCCACGGCCGCACCGAAGACGGCGGTCACGCAGAGCCAGCCGAACCACGGCCGGCGCCAGAACTTGGCGAGCGCGCTGCGCTTGCGTTGCGCGCTCACTGGCGGCGGGGGCAGAGGTGGCGTGTAGGCATATGGGGAACGCTATCGGCCCGATGCGAACGCGCCAAGAGCCGACAGACGCATATAATTGCAGACATGTCTCAAGATCATCAGCTTCTCGACGAATTGGCATGGCGCGGCCTGCTCTTCCAGCACACCGACGGCCTCGCCGAACATCTCGCGTCCGGCTCCGTGTCGGCCTACTGCGGGTTTGATCCTACGGCGCCCAGCCTGCACGTGGGTAATCTCGTGCCCGTCATGGGCCTCATGCACTTGCAACGTGCCGGTCACAAGCCGATCGCGCTGGTTGGCGGCGGTACCGGCATGATTGGCGATCCGTCCGGGAAGAGCACCGAGCGTTCGCTGCAGTCTCTCGACGTGATCGCGGAGAACGCGCGACTGATCGGTGCGCAACTTGAACGGTTCCTTGACTTCAGTGGTCCGTCGGCCGCCCGCATGGCGAACAACGCCGACTGGCTGGCGCCGCTTGGCCTGCTCGACTTCATGCGCACCACGGGCAAGCACTTCACGGTGAACTACATGCTGGCGAAGGATTCCGTGAAATCCCGCCTTGACGCCGGTATTTCGTACACCGAGTTCACGTACATGTTGCTGCAGGCGCACGACTATGCCGAACTGCACCAGCGGCACGGGGTCACGCTGCAGATCGGCGGCAGCGATCAGTGGGGCAACATGACGGCGGGACTGGAGTTGATCCGCCGCACATCGGGCGCTGAAGCGCATGTTTTTACGTGCCCGCTCGTGACCACCGCATCGGGACAGAAGTTCGGCAAGTCGGAAGCCGGCGCGGTGTATCTCGATCCGGCGCGTACGTCGCCCTACAAGTTCTACCAGTTCTGGCTCGGTGCAGACGATCGTGATGCGGGGCGGTGGCTGCGGCTATTCACGCTCTTGTCACGCGAAGAGATCGTCGCGCTTGACGAAGCGACGGCCGCGCGAGCTCAGGATCGTGAGGCCCAGCGGGCCTTGGCCGCTGATATGACGACGCGGGTGCATGGCGCGGATGTGCTGCGTACGGTGGAGGCGATTTCGCAGGTGCTGTTCGGTAAGGGAGATCCTCGCGAGCTCGGCGAAGCAACGTTGCGCGCGATGGCGGATGAGGTGCCGTTTGCGGAGATCGATGCGCCGGAGGGCGACGCGGGCGTGGATGCGCTCGATCTCGTGGTGCAGACGGGGCTCGCGAAGAGCCGAGGTGATGCGAAGCGATTGGTGGAGCAGGGCGGGGTG
>JBBRFQ010000098.1:0-12917 GCA_038224035.1 Gemmatimonadales bacterium | reverse complement strand
CTGCGCACGTGTCTTCATGATGCCGACGGGAACAACCGTATCGACGAAGTGACCGGCGAATCCCATCGCCATGCCCGCGACACCGCCGAAGTTTCCGCGAATGTCGAGCACGATGGCGTCGCTGTCGCGCAGCGAATCGATGGCAACATCAAACTCACGTCCAAGGACCGGCATCCAGATGTTGAAGCGAATCACGCCGATGCGCTTGCCGTCCACCCGGCGTCGTTCCCATTCAAGATGCGCCAGCTGGGGCGGCAGGTTGCCAAACTTCACGCTGGTGCCGGGAGTGACCGAGCGCTGCATCGTGAGCACGCGTTCGTCACCTCGTTCGTCGGCGAACGTTACGGTCACCGTGCTTCCGGGCGCACCGCGCAGGCCGCCTTCGGCGAGGCTGTAAGCGGCGAGCGACGCGCGCCTGGGATCGAGATCGGCTGGCAGGCTGCGCAGCCGGTGGGTAAGGGAGTCATCACCTACACGCCGCAGCAACCACCCCGGACGGACGCCGGCGCGGGACGCTGGACTGCCGTCGGTCACATGCGTCACCACGACCTCCCGGTCGAGCCAGCGAGTGGTGACGCCGACCTGCCCTTCGCGACTGGCCTCGGGATTCGTACTGCCGCCAACCGCCACGTCGCTGACTTCCTGCGGAATAATCGAGAAGTGCGACTGCCGGAGCGAGCTCAGCATCTGCTGCAGGATCTGGCGCAGCTCGCGCTGCGACTGCGCGGCGCCCGCGCGCGGACGCAGCGAGTCGCGCATCGCCGTCCAGTTGACGCCATTGTAGGTCGTGTCCCAGTGCGTCCGCGCCACGATGGTCCACGCCGAGTCGAAGGTGGGCAGGGGCAGGATGGCCGCCGCCTCGCGCGCGGCCTCCAGCGGCGGGGGCGTCAGCGGGGCCGACGGCCTTGCCGAGCGACAACTCACCAGGAGCGGCGCGATCAGAAGGAGCAGGGCCGCGGCGCGCGTCGATCGGGAGGACCAGGAGAGAATGGGCACGGCGTAGAGCGGAAGAGAGGACTGCTGCAGAAACCGCATGACGGTAGATTACGATGAATTACGACGATGCAAACTACCTGCAGGTTCCAAACTTGCCTGCCCAAGCCACGGACTCGAATGTTACACACGAACTGGATGTGCCGAAGTGCCGCGATACTGTCACTGGTCGCCGTGGCGAATGTCCTCGTGCCAGAGTTGCGTGCGCAGCCAGCGTACCAGGGGGTGCCGAGCGGTCGTGTCACGACGAAGGTGGTGCTTGACGCGGTGTCGCCCGAGGGCACGCCGGCGGCGCAACGTCCGCCGTCGCTTACAATCACCGTGGACTACGGTCAGCCGCACGCGCGTGGCCGCGTGATTGCCGGCGCGCTGATTCCGTACGGCGAAGTGTGGCGGCTCGGCGCGAATGAAGCCACCACGCTCACGACCGCTGTCGATCTGGATATCGGCGGCGTCAGCGTACCGAAAGGCACCTACTCGCTCCACGCGCTCGCCACGGCCACGAGCATGCAGTTGATCGTGAGCAAGAAGATCGGGGCCAACGCGAACGAGTACGACGCCGCGCAGGATCTGGCGCGGATCCCGATGCGCGTGAAGTCACTGACGGAAGCAGTGGAGTCGTTGCAGATCGCCCTGGCTCCCACCGGTGCCGCGGCACCACTCGGCGGCACGTTGCGCGTGCTGTGGGGCACGGTGGACGCAACGGTTCCCTACCTCGCCAAACCCTGAACCGTGCTGCAGCTCCTTCAGCGCGACGCGATGGGCGCGGCGCGCGTTTTCAATACACGACAGGTTTTCTGATGACCACTCGCTTGCACGCACTGCGCGACGCCGGCACTGCGCCCTGGCTTGATTACATCGAGCGTTCCATGCTGCACTCCGGTGAGCTGGCGCAGCGTATTCGCGATGACGCGCTGATGGGAATGACGTCCAATCCCACCATCTTCGAAAAGGCCCTCGCCGAAGGCTCCGCCTACGACGAAGAGCTGTCGTCCCTGCCGGCCGATTGGAGTGCGCGCGCCTGCTTCGAGCGTCTGGCCACCACCGATGTGCAGGATGCGTGCGACGCGTTCGCGGGTGTGTACGCGAGCACCAACGGTGGCGATGGCTACGTTTCCCTCGAAGTCGGTCCGGATCTCGCGCATGACGCCGCCGGCACGGTCGCCGAAGCGCATCGCCTGTGGTCCGCAGTCAACCGTCCGAACTTGATGATCAAAGTGCCCGGGACGGCGGCGGGAGCCGAAGCGGTGCAGTCACTCATTGCCGCCGGGCTCAACGTCAATGTGACGCTGCTCTTCAGCACCGACGCGCACGCGCGCGTCATCGACGCCTATCTGTCCGGCCTTGAAGCCCGCATGGCCGCTGGTCAGCCGGTTGATCGCATTGCCTCGGTCGCGAGTTTCTTCGTGAGTCGTGTGGATGGTTCGATCGATGCCGCACTCGCGAAGCGCGCGGCGGCAGCTCCGGAACACACGTCGGCAGTGGAGGCGCTGCTCGGCAAAGCGGCGATCGCCAACGCCAAGGTTGCGTACCGGCTGTTCACGGACCGGTTCAGCGGCGCGCGCTGGGCGGCGCTCGCGGCGCAAGGTGCGCGCGTGCAGCGTCCGCTGTGGGCCAGCACCAGCACCAAGAATCCGGCGTATCGCGATGTGCTGTACGTGGAAGCGCTGGTCGGGCCCGACACGGTGAACACTCTGCCACCGGCCACGCTCGAGGCGTATCGCGATCATGGCGAGACGTCGCGCACGGTGGATGTTGCGCTCGAGGAGGCCGACGCACAGCTGGCCGCGCTTGCGGCGCAGGGTGTGGATCTTGACGCGGTGACGGCGCAGCTGCTTCAGGAAGGGCTGGCCTCGTTTGCGAAATCGTTCGACACGTTGCTCGCCGGTCTCACCGCCAAGCGTTCGCAGCTCGTGAGCGCAGGGTCGTCGCATGTCTGAAGAGGTGATCAGCATTCCGCGGAGCGGGCCGGAAGAAGCCAACCGTGCGCACCCGGATACCACCTCGTGGACCGTCACCAACCGGCGACGCGTGTTTCCGCGCACGAAGATTGTGTGCACGCTGGGGCCGAGCAGCAATACGCCGGACAAGATCCGGGAGCTGATCCAGTCAGGACTCGATGTCGCGCGTATCAACTTCTCGCATGGCACTCACGAATCGCATGCGCGCACCATCGCGGATGTGCGCCGCGTGGCCGCAGAGCTTGGTCGATCCGTTGCGATCCTCGGCGACTTGCAGGGCCCACGCATCCGCATTGGCGTGTTGTCCGAGCCGCGGGAGTTGCATGAGGATGAAGTGATCGTTTTGGCGCCAGACATCACGGCGACCGCTGATCAGATCCCCGTCACGTATCACCTGCTTGCCAAGGACGTTTCGCCGAGCAATCGCATTCTCATCAATGACGGTCTGATCGAGGTGGCGGTGACCGCGGTCGAAGGTGACACGGTGCATTGCCGTGTACTGCACGGCGGAATGCTCAGCAGCAACAAGGGGATGAATCTTCCCGGCGTGCACGTTTCGGCGCCGTCACTCACCGAGAAAGATCGCGCCGATCTGGCGTTTGCGGTGGAACACGACCTCGATGCGGTGGCGCTGAGTTTCGTGCGCGTGGCCGCCGACATCACCGAGCTGCGCGAGCTGGTGCCGTCACACATGCTCGTCGTGGCCAAGATCGAAAAGGACATTGCGCTGCAGAACATCGAGGAAATCCTGCGCGCGTCGGACGCCGTCATGGTGGCGCGCGGCGACCTTGGTGTCGAACTCCCGTTCGAAGAAGTGCCGATTGCACAGAAACGCATCATCGCGCTGGCGAATCGCATGGGCCGTCCGGTGATCACCGCGACGCAGATGCTGGAATCCATGATTACGCATCCGCGCCCCACGCGTGCGGAGGCCAGTGATGTGGCCAACGCGATTCTCGATGGCACCGATGCGGTGATGCTGTCGGCGGAGACGGCGGCGGGTCAGTATCCCCGGCTGGCCGTCGAAGCGATGCGTCGCATCATTCTCGAAATCGAATCGAGTCCGCGTCCGCCGTATGCCCAGCGCGTCGAGCATCGCACCGAAGGGGCGGTGAACACCGAAGAAGCCATCGCGGCAGCGACCACGGCGGCGGTCCGTATGCTGCACGCGCCGCTGGTGGTGGTGTTCACGAAAAGCGGATTCAGTGCGCGCATTGTCTCGTCGCACCGTCCGGCGGTTCCGATTCTGGCGCTGACCGACGAGCCCCGCGTGTGTCGTCAGCTGTCGCTGGTCTGGGGCGTCATTCCGCGCCTCGTGCCCACGGCGCGCGGTTATGATCACATGGTGGCCATGGCCATGCGTGACGCGACAGATCTCAACCTGGTGGTGACCGGCGATCGGGTGGTCGTGACCGCGGGCGCGCCGTTCGATGTGCCCGGTACCACCAATCTGCTCAAGGTCGAGGTGGTGTGAACACGGAGCGGGCGTGATCGTCACGCTCCTGGGGACCGGCACGAGTTTTGGCGTGCCGCAAATCGGCTGCCGCTGTCGCGTGTGTTGCTCCAACGATCCGCGTGACCGTCGCTCGCGATGCGCCGCGTTCGTGCAGACCGCTGGCGGCACGAATCTGCTCATCGACACGCCGCCCGAGTTGCGCTTGCAGCTCGTGGCGGCGGGCCTCGGCCGAGCCGACGCGGTGCTCTACACGCACGAACATGCCGATCACATTCACGGTATCGATGACCTCCGTGCGCTGAGCGTGAATCATCGGGGCGCACTGCCGCTGTATGGCTCGCGCGAAACGCTGGAGACGATCGCGACACGTTTTCCGTACGTGGTCGATCCCCGCATGCGCCCGTTGCCCGGCACTACCAAGCCGGAGGGCACGCTGCATCCGGTTGAAGCGGGCGTGCCGTTCACGATCGGTGATGCGCACATCGTGCCGCTCGCCGTGCCCCACGGACGCAGCACGGTGCTGGCGTATCGTATTGGTCGCTTCGGCTACGTCACCGATGCGAAATCGCTGTCGGACGAAGTCATTGAGGCGCTGCGCGGCGTGGAGGTGCTGGTGCTGAACGCGCTGTTTCGCCTACCGCATCCAACGCATCTCTCCATCCCGGAAGCGGTGACGGTCGCGCAACAAGTCGGCGCACCGCGCACGCTCTTGACGCATCTCACGCACGACCATTCACACGCCGAACTCTCGGCTGAACTTCCCGAAGGCATCGCGCCGGCGTTTGACGGTCTCACATTCACGATCGACGACTGACCATCACGATTCACCCCCCATTCGGCATGCCGCTCTCGATCGACTTCACCAACATGATGGCCGGCCCGCTTCCGAACGGCGCTGGCATTACGGACGCGCAGTGGGCTAACGGCGCGTCACGTTTTCAGGACGCGCACGCACGTGTGCTGGCGCGGTACGCGGCCGGCACGCTCGGGTTCATCGATCTGCCAACGGAGGAACCGCGCGTGGACGCGATTCTCGCCATGGCCGGCCGGTTTGGTGGCACAGTCGATCATGTGCTGCTGCTCGGGATCGGTGGGTCGGCGCTCGGTCCCATCGCGCTGCGTTCAGCACTCTGTCCGCCGCACTGGAACGAGCTCGACGACGCGGCACGCGGCGGGCATCCGCGTCTGCATGTGCTCGACAATGTCGACCCGGTCACGATTGCCGCCACGCTCGCCCGCCTGCCGCTCGCGCGCACGCTGGTGCTGGTGGTCTCGAAGTCGGGTGGCACGGTCGAAACGATGGCGCAATATCTCATTGTGCGTGAGGCGCTTGAGGCGGCACTCGGTGTCGACGCAGCACGCTCGCGCCTCGTGTTCGTCACCGATCCCGAGGTCGGTGCGCTGCGCGCCGTCGCCCGGGCCGAGGGGATCGCCACGCTCGAGATTCCTTCGAACGTCGGTGGTCGATTCAGTGTGTTGTCGCCGGTCGGACTGTTGCCAGCGGCATTGATCGGTATTGACATTCGCGGAGTGATGGCCGGCGCCGCCGCCTGCGCCGCCCGTTGTACCGGTGCGGAGTTGACGGGTAATCCCGCCGGTGTGTTCGCCGTGCTGCAGTGGCTCGCGGATACGTCGCATGGCGGTCGGATTCAGGTCCTGATGCCGTACGCGGATGGACTGCGCGACATCGCGTCGTGGTTTGTGCAGCTCTGGGCGGAGAGCCTGGGCAAGATCCGTGCGGACGGCACCAGTGTCGGTCCCACCCCGCTGCCCGCGGTCGGCGCGACCGACCAACACGCGCAAGTCCAGCTGTTCATGGAGGGCCCGCGTGACAAAACCGTGACGTTCATCAAGGTGGCCGGCCGCGAGGCGCTCGGCCTCATTCCTTCGCGTCATGCGGAGCGACCGGAGCTGGGCTATCTGGGCGGTCGCACACTGGGCCACCTGCTCGAGGTTGAGCGACAGGCGACGGCGGGAGCGCTGGCGGCGCGCGGTCGCCTGAACCTTACCATTACCGTGCCGGCGCTCGACGCCCGCAGCGTTGGCGCGCTGCTCTACCTCTTCGAGCTGGCCACTGCGTACGCCGGCGAGCTGTACGAAGTGAACGCATTCGACCAGCCCGGTGTAGAGCTGGGCAAGCAGTTTGCGTATGCGATGCTGGGGAGAGCGGGGAGCGAAGCGGCCAAAGCGGAGTGGGAGTCCTTGCCTCGTCCCGATCCGAGATGGCAGGTGTGACCTGCGGCACGGCGTTGGGCTTCCGTTCTGCGCGCGTCCGGCCGAAGTTGCATCAGTCAGAGTTCCCGCCGGCCTCCCGCCGGACCCGTTCCACCGGCCGGCCATGCCCGGCATTTTGTGGCTGCTTCAGGCAGCGCTGAGGATTTGATGACGCAGCAGACCCTTCCGGCCACGCAGTTGTTCGGCGGCGCGGTGTCGGTGACCGACGGTGTGGTGCACGTGCACGATGCGAGCGCGCTTCGCAGCCCTGACATGGACCGGCTCGTGCACGAGGCAGTGTTCGGTGACCCGATCGAGCGTGAACAGGCGCGTTGGGTGGTCTGGGAAATCGGGCAGGCCGTCGGTGTGCGCGCGGCCTCCATTCACGATCTCTACATCGCGCGCGGCCGCGGTGAGTGCAATGGGTTCACAGTGCCCGCGATCAACGTACGCGGCGCCTCGTACGATACCGCTCGTTCAATTTTTCGTCAGGCAATCGCCTTGGACGCGGGCGCATTCTTGCTTGAAATCGCACGCTCCGAAATTGCGTACACCGATCAGCGTCCCGCCGAATATGTCACGGTGATGCTCGCGGCGGCGCTGCGCGAAGGCTTTCGCGGTCCGGTGTTCATTCAGGGTGATCATTTCCAGGTCAGCGCGAAAAAGTTTGCGACCAATCCCGAGGGTGAAGTTGACGCCGTCGTGCAGTTGGTCCGCGAAGCGGTGGCCGCCGGCTTCTACAACATCGACGTCGACACGTCGACGCTCGTTGATCTCTCGCAGCCGACGTTGAAGGAGCAGCAGCGCCGCAACTACGAGCGTTGTGTCGAGATCGCGCGGGTCGTCCGTGCCGAAGAGCCGCGCGGCGTGACCATCTCGATCGGCGGTGAAATCGGCGAAGTCGGAACGGAAAACTCCACGCCCGATGAGCTTGAAGCGTTCATGGATGGCTTCACTCGCACGCTTGCGCAGGCCGCGCCCGGTACGGCGGGACTCAGCAAGATCAGTGTGCAGTCGGGGACGTCTCATGGCGGCACCGTGCTGCCGGATGGATCGATCGCCGATGTGAATCTCGATTTCGAGACGTTGGCGACGTTGTCGCAGATCGCCCGCGACAAGTACGGCCTGGCCGGTGCCGTGCAGCACGGCGCGTCTACGCTGCCCGACGCGGCGTTCTCCAACTTTCCCCAGACGGAAACGGCTGAGATTCATCTCGCGACGAACTTCCAGACCATGCTGTTCGATCACCTGCCGGCGGTATTGCGGCAGGAGATCTATGCGTGGCTGCTCGAGAACGCGAAGGACGAGCGCAAGGCCACCGATTCCGACGAGCAGTTTTTCTACAAGACCCGCAAGAAGGCGCTGGGACCCTTCAAGCGGCAGTTATGGGCGCTTCCGGACAGCGTCAAGGCAGCGCTTGGCAAGGCGTTCGATGAAAAGTTCGCCTTCCTTTTCCGGCAACTCGGCATCGCAGGGACGCGCGACATCGTGTCGCGATTCGTCAAACCGACGGCTCTGCGCCGCAAGATGCCCGTGGACGGTGTGCCATCCGTGGCCGCCGCTCCCGATGACGCGGATCTCAGTGATTGAACAGGAGGCAGCATGGGACGATACGAAGACTATGACGACGATCGCGTGGTGATTGTCGAGCGCGACAGTGGCGGTGGCAGCGGACTAGGGGCGCTGTTGCTCGGCATGGCGATCGGCGCGGGTGCCGCACTGCTGTTGGCTCCAGAGTCGGGCGAAGCCATGCGCGCGCGCATCCGACGCGAAACCAAGCGCGCGACATCGCGCGCCCGCGAGCTCGTCGACGAGGTCTCAGAGGAAGTCTCCGACACGATGGGGCGCACGCGCGACACGGTCGGCCGCAAGGTTGGGGAAGCACGCGGCGCGGTCGAAGCCCGTGCGCGCGCGGTTGGCGATGCCGTCGATGCCGGACGTACGGCGGCGCGGCAGGCGAAGGTGGAGTTGGAACGCGCGGTGCACGAAACGAAGCGCGCCTACGAAGACGCGCGTCGCACGCAGCGCGTGACCGACGAGCCCGAGCTGGGTGACGACACCGAAGCCGCCGAAAACGCCGGTCCGGCCTGAGCGTGACGGGTGGCGCGCCGTGCTGGCGCGCCCTCGTTTCGCGGTGGTCGTCGACTATCTGCGACGTGTGTACAACGGGCTGGCCGAAGACAACGCCTTTTTTCTGGCGGGTGGTGTCGCGTTCAGCCTGTTGCTCGCACTTGTGCCGTTTGTTCTGCTGCTCGTCGTCGCGCTGACCTTTGCGCTCGGTCGGCAACCGGAGCAGGCCGCCGGAACGGTGGTCTCGCTTGCCGAAATGTTTCTTCCGCGCAACTCGTTCGAAGCGAGCGCTGTGCTCCGCACGATCGTTGACGATGTGCTGCGGACCCGTGGTGCGGTCGGAATCGGCGCGGCACTCGGTTTTGTGTGGACGAGCACGCGACTGTTCGGTTCCCTTCGTGCGGTACTGTCCATCGTCATGGATCGTTCCGATCGCGGTATCGTCGCCGGCAAGCTGTTCGACGTCGTCGCCGCACTCGCGACGTCATTACTGGTGCTGGTGTGGGTGGTGCTCGTTTCCTACCTGTCGATCGCGTCGGCACGCGGCTCGTCGATTCTTGAGAATCTCGGCGTGCAAATGGATACGCTCGGGACGCTGACGTATCTGCTCGGTCGCGCGCTGGGTTTTGCGCTACTCACCTTCACCTTCTACGCGCTGTATCACGGCCTCCCGCGCAACCGCCCGAGTCGAGAGGCGGCGTGGCTGGCGGCGCTCGTCGCAAGTGTGCTCTTCGAAGTCGCTCGGCAGGTGTACGCGTTGCTCCTGGTGCGCTTCTCTCCCGGATCGTTGTACACGGGTACGATTGCGGTCATCGTCTCGATCGTGTTCTTCGTGTATTATGGGGCGTTGTTGTTTCTGCTCGGTGCAGAGGTCGCGCAGGCCCACGAGCTCCGGCGAGAGGAGCTCGTCCGACTGCGATCGGTGCCAGCGCCCAGTCCACGGACACGATCACCCAACAAATGACTGACCTGCTCGACCTGCGAAGCGACACGGTGACGAAACCATCGGCGGAGATGCGCGCGGCGATGGCGTCCGCCGAGGTGGGTGACGATGTGCTTGACGGAGATCCCACAACCCGGGCCCTTGAGACCGAGGTCGCGGAACTGCTCGGCAAGGAAGCCGCGCTGTTTTTCCCGACCGGATCAATGGCCAATCAGGCAGCGTTGTGGGTGCACACGACACCCGGCACCGAAGTGTTGCTCGATGCCGACGCCCATATTGTACACTGGGAAATGGCGGGTGCCGCGGCGTTGGCTGGCGTGCAAGTTCGCGCGGTACGCGGCGCGTCATTGGTGATGACGGCGGCCGAGTTGCACGACGCGATTCGCGCGCCGTCGGCGCACGCACCGGACACATCGCTGGTGTGCGTGGAGAACACACACAACGGCGCTGGCGGTGTGGTGACGCCGCTCGCCGGGTTGAAGCAGTTGCAGCAGGTTGCTCGCTCGCTGGGTGTTCCGATGCACATGGACGGCGCGCGACTCTGGAACGCGAGCGTGGCGACAGGCACGTCGCTGGCCGAGTTGGCGGCGTGCGCCGATTCCGTCATGGTGTCGTTCTCCAAGGGTCTCGGTGCACCGGTTGGTGCGGCACTCGTTGGCACGCGCGAGGCAATCGTGCGAGCGCACCGGGCGCGAAAACGTTTCGGTGGCGGCATGCGGCAGTCCGGCATTCTCGCGGCGGCGGCGCGATTTGGTCTGGCGCATCATCTGAGCGGATTGGCGCAGGATCATGTGAATGCGCGCACGCTGGCAGCCGCACTCGACGGCGTGGAAGGAGCGCGTGTGGTCGATCCGCAGACGAACATTGTGATGCTCGATCTGCCGGTGCCGTGTGCGACGGCGCTGGTGCAGGAGGCGGCGACGGTGGGCGTGCGCATCGCTGGTTGGACGCACGCGCGCGTGCGTGCGGTGACGCATCGCGATGCCTCAGCGGCACAGATCGCGGCGGCGGCTCCGCGGCTGGCCGAGGCGGTCTCCCGGGCAGTGCGGGCGTTTCGGTAGGCAAAACGCCGTTTGACACGGAGCAGACGCTCCTGCCCGCTTGTCGTAGACAGCCGCGCCGTCTATTGTTCACGTGTCCCGGGTCCCGAAGGGCGCGAGCCCGCCAACTCCGCCAGGACCCCGCAGGTAGCAACGGTACGTGGTGTCTAACGTCGCTTCGTAAGGCCCGGGGCATTGCGCCGGTGTGTTCGTCCCTCCGTCATGGAGCGGCCGTCGCACCGGCGCTGTAGTTTCCGGCATGACGCCGGTCAATGTGTGCGGCGTATGCCGTGCTCCAGCCAGGCGTCCCTGCGGCGCCCTGCGCGCCCGTTTCACCTGCGCCGACCCCCCGCGTCCATGTCGCTCGCCCTCGCGCGAAAGTACCGCCCTACCAACTTCGCGTCGGTCGCTGTGCAATCGCACGTGGCCAACACGCTCAAGGGCGCGATTGCGCGCGACCGGGTGGCGCACGGATATCTCCTGTGCGGTCCGCGCGGTACCGGCAAGACGACGCTCGCACGCGTGCTCGCCATGGCGCTCAACTGCGAGACACTCTCGGCGCAGCGCCGCGCGGGCGAGCCGAACGATGGCGAGCCGTGCGGACGGTGCACGAGCTGTGCACGCATCTGGAGCGGCAGCGCGTCGCTCGATGTCGTGGAAATCGATGCCGCGTCCAATCGTGGTGTCGACGATGCGCGTGAGCTGCGCGAACGTGCGATGTACGCGCCGTCGGCTGACGATCGCTACAAGGTGTACATCGTCGACGAAGCCCACATGCTCACGCGGGAAGCCTGGAACGCACTGCTGAAAATCCTTGAGGAGCCACCGCCGCGTGTGGTGTTTGTGTTTGCCACCACCGATCCGCAAAAGATTGCGCAAGCGGCTGCACCGGTATTGAGCCGCTTGCAGCGCTTCGATCTCAAGCGCATTGGTCCGGGTGAAATCCGCGAACGACTCGCGTACGTGCTCACGAGCGAAGGCGTGGCGTTCGACGACGATGCGCTCGGCATGATTTCCCGCGCTGCGGATGGCGGGCTGCGCGATGCCTTGTCGCTCACCGATCAGGTGTTGTCGCTGGGCGACACGAGCGAAGTCACGGCTGACCGGGTGCGCATTGCACTGGGCTTGGTACCGGAAGAAGAGTTTGTCGCGCTGCTCGATCTCATCGCCGACCGGCGCGCCGGCGAGGTGTTCGCGCGCGTGCAGTCGCTGGCCGACGGTGGTGTGGATTTTGCTCAGGTGCTCACCGGGCTGGCCGATGTGCTGCGCGCGACGCTCGCGCTCGCGCTGGGCGGAACACCGCCGGAAATCTCGGATACACTGCGTCTCGCGCTGGACTCCCGGTACAGCCGCTTCACCGCGCCGGATCTGCTGCGCATGCTGCACGCGCTGCTCGAGATCGAGCCGCAGTTCCGCAAGAGTGGGCAGCCGCAATTGTTGCTCGAGTCGTTGCTGGTACGATTCGCGCTGCTGGATCGCACGGTGGAGCTGGAAGAGGTGCTGCGCGGGTTCGACACGGGGGAGGATCCGCCGGCTCGTCGTTCGGCGCGAGTGCCCGAGGCTCGGGGGGCGTCAGCCTACGCCGCGACTCCCGCGGCCGCGGTAGCGGGGGCGGCGGCGCTGGCTCAAGCCGGCGGAACAGCTGGGGTGCCTGCTGCGCGAAAGGTTCCATCTGGCACAGTCACCAAAGCGGCGAACCCGGCGGCGCCGGGTGCCGAGACGGGGCCGGTGGCGGTGGGCGCTGCGAGTCCCGCGTTCACCCCAGCCGGAAAAGCTGCCGCGCCCACGCTGGAAGCCATTCGCGCGCAGTGGAACGCTGTCGCCGAGGCGATTCGTGTCGGGGGCAAGAGCCTGCTCGCCGAGTCGGTGCGTCGAGTGCGTCCGACCGCGCTTGACGACTCCGGCATGCTCACGCTCAACCACGACCCGGGTGACGACACGTTCTCGACTTCGGTCGACAACGGGCGCGAGCGCTTGCTTGAGGTACTCGCAGAGTTGGTGGGTCCGGTACGCGCGCTGCGTCTTCAGAGTGATGGCGCGACGGTCGCGGCCGCTGCGTCCGCCGGACAGCGCATTACCGCCCACGATGTGAAGACGGAGACCCTCGATCGCCTTGCCCGGCGCGATCCACTGCTGGCGGCTGCGGTGAAGGCCCTTGATCTCGAGTTGCTCGACTGACTGCGGGCGTTCGGCTATCTTTCAGTCATGTCAAACATCTTTAACTTCATGCAGCAAGCGCA
>JBBRFQ010000097.1:0-13024 GCA_038224035.1 Gemmatimonadales bacterium | reverse complement strand
AAAGTGGGCTCATTCACACCGAGTGTGCGGCACACCTCACCGATGGGTGCGCCCGCCTTCGCGTCCTGCAGCGCCACATGGACCTGATCAGCACTCAACGTGTTCATGTACATGACAGTCTCCTCGAAGTGAAACGCGGTGGGCACGGGATCGCGTCATTTGGACCGACAACGGGTATGACACGCTTGGTCAGCGCGTACCCCCGTTTCGATAGCGTGATCATACGCACGTTGTGAGAAACGCACTATTGCCCGAAAGGGCTATTTCGGCGCAGCGCTCGATGTGGCTGATTCCGCAAACCCGACCACATCAAGGAGTACTGCTATTACGGTGTCCCGCACGATCCGAACGTTGCGTATGCGCATTGCTCGCACGAGTCGCGGTGCGCGAGACGATGTCCTCACCGGCCCCATTCGAGGCGAGTTATATGGTGCGGAACATCTCAGCGAGCGCGCGCGCGAACTCGCGGCGGCGCAGGACGTCGCCACCACACCTGCGCCGAGACGCACGCCGCTCCTGGCCCGGCTTGAGGAAACGTCTCGCATCCTGGCCCGCGTGCACGGTCAGCTCACCGTGCACAGCGAGGTGCGTGCCGATGTCGGTCCGGCCGGCGACTGGCTGCTCGATAACTACCATGTGCTGCGCGAACACATGCGCGAGGTGCGCGAGAGTCTGCCGCGTGGCTACTATCGTGAACTGCCGACGCTCGCCTCCGGTCCGCTGGTCGGGTATCCACGCGTCTATGAGATCGCGATCACCCTGATCTCGCACAGCGAAGGCCGCGTTGAGTATGACAACGTGAGCGGATTCCTGTCGGCGTACCAGGAGGTGGCGGACCTCACGCTCGGGGAACTGTGGGCCGTACCGGCCATGCTCCGTCTGGGACTCATCGAAAACGTGCGGCGCATGGGATTGCGAACCGCACAGCGACTACAGGAGATCGAGCGCGCCGACCGCGCCGCCGGCCGCATTGCGCAGGCCGCGGAAAAGGGGGGGCTCGCACTCGAACTGGAACTGGCCCACTTCACGAACGATGCCCAGGCGCTCACCGATACGTTCGTCGCGCGCTTTCTGCAACAGTTGCGTGCCGAAGGCGGTACGCTGCCGGCGGTGGTGCGCCTGCAGCACTGGATCGCGGAAGAGGCACTCAGCGCTGAAGAAGCGACCGCACGTGCCACGCAACGTCTGGCGCTGACACAGGTGGTGATGGCCAACAGCATCACCAGCCTGCGCGCCATCGAGCGCATGGACTGGCGCACCGTCGTGGAGCAGCAGAGTCGCGTGGACGGGGTGTTGCGCGAGGATCCGCTCGGTCACTACGCGCGCATGACGTTTGAAACACGCGATGCGTACCGGCATGTGGTGGAGCGCATGGCGCGCCGAACCAAGCGTGCCGAAACGGATGTTGCACGCGCGGCCATCGACCTGGCGCGCGCGGCACTGCTGCACCACGGCCACGATGACCGGCGCGACCACGTCGGCTATTATCTCATTGACGAGGGGCTGGCGCAGCTCGAACGTGTCACCGGCTACCGTCCATCGGTTCGGGAACAGGCCATTCGCGGGATCCGTCGGCATCCGAGTATCGTCTACTTGTGCAGTGTCAGCGCGTCGCTGGCGGCCGCGCTCGCCGCGCTGTGGTGGCTCGGCGGTGACTCCGCGCGTGCGTCGTGGTGGATCGTGCTCATGCTCGGCGTGATCCCGGCCACGGAACTCGCGATTACGCTGGTGAACAAGTGCGTCACCGCGATCATGCCGCCGCGTCCGCTCCCCAAGCTTGATTTGCTCACGCACGGTGTGCCCCCGGAGTTTCGCACGGCGGTGGTGACGCCGACGCTCTTTCCGAACGTCCAGTCGGTGCACGACGCGATCGAGAATCTCGAGGTGCAGTTTCTGGCCAATCGTGAGGAGCACCTGCACTTTGCCCTGCTCAGCGACTTTACTGACGCTGAGGTGGCCACAACCGCTGACGATGAGGCCATCGTCGCCGCCGCCGTGACCGGCATCGAAGCGCTCAATGCGCGGTATGCCCCGGAGTCACACGATGCGTTTTTCCTGTTTCACCGACCGCGCCAGTGGAATCCGGCCGAGGGCGTGTGGATGGGATGGGAGCGCAAACGCGGTAAGCTCGGTGAGTTCAATCGCTTTGTCCTCACCGGCGAACGCGACGGCTTCAGTGTGCTCATTGGCACGTCCGGCGTGCTGCGCTCGGTGCGCTATGTCATTACGCTCGACGCCGACACGATGTTGCCGCCTGACGCAGCGCCAACGTTGATCGGGGCCATCGCGCATCCACTCAATCGAGCGGTGTATGAATCCGCGCGCGGACGCGTGGTGCGCGGCCATGGCATTCTACAACCCAGAGTCGGGGTGTCGCTGCCGAGCGCACATCGGTCCTCCTTCGCGTCGATCTATTCAGGCCATCCCGGTGTTGACCCGTACACCACGGCGGTCTCGGATGTCTACCAGGACCTGTTCGGCGAGGGCAGCTTCACCGGCAAGGGCATCTACGAAGTGGCCGTGTTCGAGCGAGCGACGCATGGCCGGTTTCCTGAAAACACGTTGCTCTCGCATGATTTGATTGAGGGCAACTACGCGCGTGCCGGCCTCGCCACCGATGTCATCGTGTACGATGATTATCCCACGCGATACCTCACCTTTTCGCGGCGCAAGCATCGCTGGATTCGTGGAGACTGGCAGCTGATTCCCTGGCTGACGCGCATGGTACCGGGGCCGGGTGGCCCCGAACGCAATCGGCTGGCGCTGCTCTCGCGATGGAAGATCATTGACAATCTCAGACGCAGTATCGTCGAGTTGTCGCAACTCGTGTTTCTTGTGGCTGGCTGGCTCTTGTTGCCGGTACCGGTGCTGCGTTGGACGCTGCTGGGACTCGCGATCATCGCCGCTCCATGGATCGTCACGGCACTGCTCGCGATTGTCCGCCCGCCGCTCTCCAAATCGTGGCGGCCGTACTACAGCGCCGTTGGCGCAGACCTGCGCACGAGCGCCAAGCAGGTCTTCCTTGCGATCGCGTTTCTCCCGCATCAGGCCTGGATTTCGGTGGATGCAATTATACGTGCGTTATGGCGACTCACGGTATCGCATCAACACATGCTGGAATGGCAAACTGCGTTGCAGAGCGAACGCACCGCTGCAGCGTCGCCGCGCTCCACGTGGATCGCGATGTGGCCCGCTGTTGTCGGGACGATCGCCCTGGGCCTGGTGATTGCGTGGCGTTCGGGAACATCCACCGCGGGCAGCCTCTCTGCATCGCCACTGGCACTCGCCCTCTGCGTGCTACCGATCCTGTTGTTGTGGCTATTCTCGCCGTCGATCGCTCACGCGCTGAGCACGCCGAGTATCCCGCAGACCCATCGGCTCTCACCCGCCCAGGTCGGTCAGACGCAACGCTACGCGCGCTTGCACTGGCACTTCTTCGACACGTTTGTCACGGAAGAGACGAAGTGGCTGGCGCCTGACAACTATCAAGGCACACCGGAGCCGGTGGTGGCGATGCGCACCTCACCCACCAACATCGGATTGCAGCTGCTCTCCACGGTGAGTGCGCACGATCTGGGCTTCATCACCCTGCCCGACATGGTCGGGCGTCTCGAACGCACGTCGTCCACCATGCAACAATTGCGACGGGTGCATGGACACTATTTCAACTGGTACGACCTGAGCGACCTGTCGGTCCTCGAACCGGCGTATATCTCCACCGTGGACAGCGGCAACCTCGCAGGCCATCTGATTGCGCTGCGTCAGGCGTGTCTGGCATTCGCCGGTGATCCCGATATCGACGGGACGTTGCCTGCGCGACTGCTCGCGCTGGCCGACTGGGCGTATCAGGATGCACTGGCGATGGACTTCGGTGTCTTGTTCGACCGGCAGCGGGAACTGCTGTCGATCGGCTTGCAGCACCATACGAGTACGCTCGACGCATCGTTCTACGACTTGCTCGCCTCTGAGGCACGCCTCGCCAGCTTCCTCGCCATCGCCAAGAATGATGTGCTGGCCGACCACTGGTTTCGGCTCGGCCGCACCCTCACATACGCGTCAGGCGCGCCGGCGCTCGTGTCGTGGAGCGGCAGCATGTTCGAGTATCTCATGCCACTGCTGGTGATGCATGCGCCGCCCACCACGCTGCTCGCGCAGGCGCATGCCGGCGTGGTCAGCCGGCACATGGCCGATGGTGAGACGCGCGGTGTGCCCTGGGGCATCAGCGAAAGCGCGTACAATGTGCGAGATCGGCACGCCACGTATCAGTACCGGTCCTTCGGCGTCCCCGACCTGGCGCTGAAGCGGGGGCTTGGTCGCGAGTTGGTGATCGCACCATACGCCTCGGCGCTCGCGACCATGGTGGATCCGACGCCGGCGCTGGCGAACATGACACGGCTCGAAAACATCGGTGCGCTGGGAAGCTACGGCTTTCGCGATGCCATCGACTACACGCGTCCCGATGCCGGCCGACGCTTCGCGCTGGTTGATGCCTACATGGCGCATCATGTCGGCATGAGTCTGGTCGCCATGACAAACAGCCTGATCGACAACATCTGGCAGCGCCGTTTTCATGACGATCCCCTGGTACGTGCCGCCGAGCTGCTGCTGCACGAACGCGTCCCGCGTCAGGTAGTGTTGCAGTCGCCGCTTGGTGCGCAGCCGGATGACGGCCTGCCCGAGGTCGATCCCGAACGTCCCGTCGTGCGCGAGTTCGACTCGGCCGACACGCCAACACCGCACGTGGCGTTTCTCGGGCATCAACCCTACACCGTGATGCTCACAAACGCCGGCGCCGGCTACAGCCGCTACGACGCGTTGGCCGTCAATCGCTGGAAGGCCGACGGCACGCGCGATGCGACCGGGCAGTTTTGCTACATCAAGGACATCAGCGCGGGGCGCGTCTGGTCGTCGGCGCATCAGCCGGTGTGCGCGCCAGCGGACGGGTATCGCGCCTCGCTCGGAACGGAACAAGTCACGTTCGAACGAATCGATGGTGACGTCATCACGCGCACCGAAATTGCCGTCGTGCCGGAAGACTCGGCCGAAGTCCGGCGCGTCACACTCACCAACAACGGTCGCACCGTCCGCGAGTTCGAGCTCACCAGTTACGGCGAGATTGTATTGGCGCCGGCCAACGCCGACCGTGCGCACCCGGCGTTCGGCAATCTGTTCGTGGAGACCGCCTGGCACGCGTGGTGCAACGCGATCACGGCCACACGCCGTCCGCGCTCGGCGACCGAAGAATCTCCGTGGTTCGTGCATCTGGTGGACTGGGGCAAGGAACGATCTGACATGGTGACGTGCGAAACCGATCGCGCGCGTTTTCTCGGACGCGGTCGTTCAACGCGTGATCCCGTCGCCCTGGAACGCGACGGTCCGCTGTCCGGAACCACGGGTGCCGTACTCGATCCGGTGTTCGCCGTGCGCACACGCGTGCGGGTGGCGCCCGGACAGTCCGCGTCGGTGGCGTTTACCACGCTCGTGGCCACAACGCGCGAACGCGCGTTTGCACTCGCCGATCGGTACCGCGACCCGCACGCCGCCCAGCGTGCCTTCGACCTGGCGTGGACGTCGAGTCAGGTGGAATTGCGCGAGCTGGGGATCACCCCCGCTGACGCGGCAGTATTTCAGGAGCTCGCCGGTCACGTGATGTACGGGCACCCGGCGCTGCGCGCTCCGCAAATGGAGATGCGACGCAATCGTGGCTCGCAGCCACTGCTCTGGGGCTTCGGCGTGTCAGGCGACGTGCCGATCCTGCTGGCCACGATCAGCGATGCGGACGGGTTGACGACGCTGCGATCGCTCCTCGCCGCGCATCGATTCTGGCGCCGGCGCGGACTCAGCGTGGATCTCGTCGTACTCGACGAACATTCGCCAACGTACCTGCAGGATCTCGGCGATCGCATCTCGGCCGCAGTGCACGCCGTGAACGACGCGGGCACGCTCGACCGCGCCGGAGGTGTGTTCGTGCGACGGCGCGATCTGCTGATCGCCGATGCCGAGCTGATGCTGCGCGCGACGGCGCGTCTGCATGTGCCGTGCGACGGGCGTGCGCTGGGACGCATCCTGAGCGCCACGATCGCCAACACGACGCCGTCGGTGCCGGAACTTCGCGCGCCAGCGGCGCGGCTCCGGTCAGTCCGCATTGAGCGACGTGTGACACCGCGCGGCGTTGGTGTAATCGAACCGCTCTCGACGTCGTACCCAAACGGTATAGGCGCGCTCATCGAGCACAACGACTACGAGCTGCAGGTGCGGGGCGATGCCGTACCCCCCGCGCCGTGGTCGAATGTCATTGCGAACCCGAAGGGCGGTTTCGTGATCACCGAGCGTGGCGGTGGTTTCGTCTGGGCCGAGAACAGCTACTTCTTGCGCCTCACGCCGTGGCACAACGATCCAGTCAGCGATCCGGTGAGCGATGTGGTGTACCTGCACGATGATAGCACTGGCGACACCTGGTGCGCGACGCCGGCCCCGATCCGCACGGCCACGCAGTACACCGTACGACACGCGGCGGGCCAGACGTCGTTCGCACACATCCGACATGGCATCGACACGACGTACACCGTCGGGATGGCGGAAGACTCGGCCACCAAGATCGGACTGTTGCGGCTGACCAACACCAGCAACGAACCACGACGCCTGATCGTGACGACGTATGTCGAGTGGGTGCTGGGCGCGCTGCGCGAGCACTCGCAGCATCAGGTACGTACCTGGTTCGACCGCGACCGCGGCGCGCTGCTGGCGCAGAATACGTTCGATGCGCATTTCGCCGGTTGGACCTCGTTTCATGCCATCTCCCAGCCTGTCACGGAACACACGGGCAGCCGACGCACCTTCCTCGGACGCAACGGCAACACGACACAACCCGCCGGCCTCGTGAGCGGGATGGTGCTCAGTGGTATCACGGGCGCCGGCATCGACCCCTGCGCGGCACTCCGCTGTGTGATCGACCTCGCGCCTGGCGAGACGCGCGAGATGGCCACGCTGCTCGGTGCCGCTCGCTCTGAATCGGAAGCGCGTGATTGCATCACACGCTATCAGAAGGTGGGCGACGCACGGGCGGCCATTGGAGGATCGGTGCAGGCCTGGGAACACCGGCTGAGCGCCGTTCGCGTGTTCACACCCGAGCCGACATTTGACGCGATGATCAATCGCTGGTCGCTGTACCAGGCGCTCAGCTGTCGGATGTGGGGGCGCTCCGCGCTGTACCAGAGTAGCGGTGCCTACGGATTCCGGGATCAGTTGCAGGATGTCATGGCGTTCCTGCACGTCGATGCGGCGTTGGCGCGCGAACACATTCTGCGGGCCGCCGCGCGACAGTTTCAGGAAGGCGATGTGCAGCACTGGTGGCATCCGCACACCGGACGTGGTGTGCGTACGCGATTCTCCGATGATCTGGTGTGGCTCCCGTACGTGGTGGACCACTATGTGCGCACGACGGGCGATGCCGCTGTCCTCGACGAGTACGTGCCCTTCCTTTCGATGCGTGCGCTGGCACCTGATGAACACGAGGTCTATGATCTGCCATTTGTCACCGATGAGCACGGGACCGTCTACGAGCATTGCCTGCGCGCCCTGCGCCGCGCGTGCACCGTGGGCGCGCACGGTTTGCCGCTGATTGGCGGCGGCGACTGGAACGACGGAATGAATCGGGTGGGGGTCGAAGGGCGGGGCGAGAGCGTGTGGCTGGCGTGGTTCCTGATTGCGACGTTGCGCGCCTTCGCCGAGCAGGCCGACGCCCGTGGCGAACGCGACGTGGCGACGGAGTTTCGTGATCGCGCCGCGGCCTATGTCGAGGCCGTCGAACAGCACGGCTGGGACGGCGCGTGGTATCGGCGCGCGTACTTCGATGACGGGACGCCACTCGGAGCTGCCGAGAACCAGGAATGCCGCATCGATTCAATTGCCCAGAGCTGGAGCGTGCTGTCAGGTGCCGGTGATCCGCTTCGACAGGCGAGCGCGATGCAATCGTTGGCCGATCATCTGATTCGTGAGGAGGACGGGCTCATGGTACTCTTGACCCCGCCATTCAACCACACCACGCAAGACCCCGGATACATCAAGGGTTACCTGCCTGGCGTTCGGGAGAACGGCGCGCAGTACACGCACGCCGCGCTCTGGGCGGTGCTGGCCACCGCCATGCGTGGTGACGGCGAACGCGCGTTTTCGCTGTTCCAGCTGATCAATCCGTTGTTGCATAGCCGCACCGCGGAGGAGGTGGCCACCTACAAGGTGGAGCCATACGTGATTGCGGCTGATGTCTACACGGCCGATGGTCAGATCGGTCGGGGTGGTTGGACGTGGTACACGGGATCGGCGAGCTGGATGTATCGCGTGGGGCTGGAAGGCATCCTGGGATTGGAGCGCCGCGGGGAGACGCTGATCATCGCCCCCCGAGCGCCCGCCTCCTGGCCCGAGTATCGGATCGAGTACCGGTTCGGCAACGCGCACTACGACATCACCGTGTACAACCACGGCGGCGCCGCCCGTGCAGCACCACGCATTACGCTCGACGCACAGCCGGTGGAGGGCTCGACGATTCCGCTGCTCGACGACGGGCGGCGTCATGCGGTGACCGTCTGGCACAACCACGACGGTGGCCAGTCCGATTCGCTTCTGCCTCACGCCGAGAGTACGTTTAACGGATAGGCGCTATCCTTCCGGGTAGGCAGCGCATCACGTGGTGTGCGACGCGCTGTAGTCTTCGACTCCGTGCAGCCGGGGTCGCGAGCGCCCGAGCGCTTGCCTACACAGAGAGAATCGAGCATGGGTTCCGCCGCAGCCGTGACGAAGGCCCCGCTCGAGACGACGGAGCCGGCGCGCGTGTCCGCACCGATGTTCCCGGTGATCGCGATCGGTGCATCGGCGGGTGGACTCGAAGCGATGGAGCAGTTCTTCGAGCCGGTGCCGCCGGAATGCGGTGCGGCGTTCATTGTGGTGCAGCATCTCGATCCGACGCAGCCTGGCATGCTCGTCGAACTGCTGCAACGATGCACCACGCTGACGGTGGTGCAGGTCAGCGACGGATTGCGCATTGAGCCGAATCACGTCTACGTGATTCCACCCGCAGCAGACCTGCAGGTGCTCCACGACGTATTGCACCTGACGGAGCCGAACCAGGCACGCGGGCTGCGTCTCCCGATCGACATCTTCTTCCGGTCGCTGGCCGACGATCGGGGAGCGGACAGTATCGCAGTGGTGCTGTCGGGCATGGGGTCCGATGGCACGCTCGGCCTGCGTGCGATCAAGGAACAGGCCGGTGCCGGCTTTGTGCAGGCGCCTGAATCGGCAAAGTTCGATTCCATGCCGCGCAGCGCAATCGACAGTGAATTGGCCGATAGCGTTGCGCCAGCCGAGCAACTGTATGGAAAGATCGCGGAGTATCTCAGGCACGTCCCGACGGTCGCTCGCCGCGAAGAGCACGAACTCTCCGCGTCCGATCGCATCGCCGTGGAAAAGGTGGTGTTGCTGCTACGCACACAAACCGGGCACGATTTTTCGCAGTACAAGCTCAGTACGCTATCGCGCCGCATCAAGCGCCGCATGGGATTGCATCACCTCAAGGGCGTGAATGAGTACGTGCGTTACATCCGTGAGAATCCACCCGAGGGCCAGTTGCTCTTCCGGGAGCTGCTCATTGGCGTGACGAGCTTTTTTCGTGATCCTGACGTCTGGGACCAGGTGCGCACGGAGGTGCTACCCGAGTTATTGTCGGCCAAGCCGTCCGGCGAAGCGGTACGTGCGTGGGTGACGGCCTGCTCCACGGGCGAAGAGGCGTACTCGCTCGCCATTGCATTCCGGGAAGCATGTGACGCACTCGACGGTGCCAAGCCGCCCCCCGTCATGATCTTCGCCACCGATCTCGATCCCGACGCCATTGCCCGCGCGCGCGTCGGCTTCTTTCCGCTGAATATCGCCGCAGATGTGCCACCGTCGTTGCTTGAACGCTACTTCGTGCAAAGCGATCGCGGCTATCGCGTAGTCAAAGAGGTCCGGGAGATGGTGGTGTTCGCGACGCAGAACATGCTCATGGATCCACCCTTTACCAAGCTTGATCTGATTTCCTGTCGCAATCTGCTCATTTACCTGACCGCCGAACTGCAGCGGAAGGTGATGCCGCTGTTTCACTACAGTTTGTTACCAAGTGGCGTGCTGCTGCTCGGCTCCTCCGAGACTATCGGCAGCGCGACCGAAACATTCCGCCCGGTCGCGGGTAAAGCGCGACTTTTCCGTAAAATCGAGAGCGTGGCCGGTGCCACGTCTCTGCCCCTGCCCGCCGTATTCACCCATCCCTCCGGCACGCCGAAGTCGACGGCGGTGATCGCGGCGGCCGCGCCCGTGGAGAGTCTGCAGGCGTCGACAGACAGATTGATTCTCACGCGCTTTGCGCCGGCCGCCGTGCTCGTGGGCGACCAGGGCGACATCCTGTACGTCAGCGGAAAGACCGGACAATACCTCGAACCGGCGGCGGGGAAGGCGAATCTTAATGTGTTCGCGATGGCCCGTCCGGGTTTGGATCGATCGCTCAGTGATGGCTTCTGGCGCGCGCTTCGCTCGCAGCAAAGCGTGGTGCTGCCGAACGTCATCATCGGAGAGAGCGGCGCCACGCGGCACGTGCGTGTGACGATCGAGCCGCTCGGCGCAGGCGTCACGGGTCATCAAACGGCGCTCATTGTATTCCACGACCTGCCGAAACCACCGGCTGTGGGTCGTCGCGGACGGTCCGAGAGCCCGGCGACAGGAAACGAGCTGCAGGCAGAGTTGCTGCGCGACCTCGAACAGACGCGTGTCTCGCTGCTCTCGGCGCGAGAGGAGATGCAAGTCTCGCAGGAAGAGCTACGGTCCACCAATGAGGAACTGCAGTCCATGAACGAGGAGCTGCAGAGCACCAACGAGGAGCTCACCACCTCGAAGGAAGAGATGCAATCGATGAACGAAGAGCTGCAGACGGTGAATCAGGAATTGCAGTCCAAGCTCGATGAACTCTCGCTCTCCAGCAGCGACATGGCGAACCTGCTCAACAGCACGAACATCGCCACGCTCTTTCTGGACAAGACGATGAAAGTGCGCCGGTTCACGCCGCCTCTGGAGAGCCTCATTCACCTGATTCCCGGCGACATCGGACGTCCGATCTCGGACATCGTGTCCACGCTCGACTTCCCCGATATGGTGGACACCGCGCGCCGCGTCCTGCGGACGCTGGTGATCGCGGAGAAGGAAGTCACGTCGCAGGATGGGCGGTGGTTTGCGGTCCGCACGCTGCCCTACCGATCGTTCGACGACCGGATCGATGGCGTGGTGATCACGTTCAGCGATATCACCAAAGCGAAGTCGCTCGAAGCCGCACTGCGACTGGTGCAGTCGTCGCCAGAGCGGAAACTCACTGACGGATCGCCGCCGGCGAGCGCGGCCACCCTGACGGACGGTGCCGCATGAATCCAGGGGACGATCCGGTCAACGCTGACGCGCTTACGCTGCGCGAGCGCGCCGAGCGCGCCATTGAGAAGCGTGCTCGTGCACGATCCGAGACGACGCTCGATGTGGATGCGCATCGACTGATCCACGAGTTGCAGGTCCATGAAATCGAGCTGGCAATGCAGTGTGACGAACTGCGCTCGTCACGCGCCGAGGTCGAGACCGAGCGTGCGCGCTACGCCGATCTCTACGACTTTGCCCCCACGGGGTATCTGACACTCTCGCGCGACGGCCGGATTACCGAGGCGAATCTCACCGCCGCGTCGCTCCTGGGCACGGATCGATCCACATTACTGCGCGGCACGTTCAGTCAGCATGTGGCCTGGTCCGATCGTCACCTGCTGCTGGAGTGCATGGAGTCGGCCTTCAGGGAGACCCCGCGAGTTGACTGTGACCTTGAGCTGGCGCGCGCGCTACCGAAACCACGGTCGGTGCATTTCGAGGGTGTAGCCAACGCAAATGGCACGCTCCTTCGCGTGAGTTTGCTCGACATCACCGCGCGGCGTGCGGCCGAGGAAGAAGCCGCGCTGCGTGACCGCGCCATCCGCGCTGTGGCGCATGGCGTCATCATCACCGACCCGCACCAGCCGGATAATCCGATCATCTACGTGAATCCGGGCTTCGAGAAGATGACCGGGTACAGCGCGGCGGAGGCGATCGGCCGGAACTGCCGCTTCCTGCAGGGTCCGGACACCGATCCGGCGCAGCTTCGCACGGTTCGCGAGGCCGCCAAAGCAGGGGTGTCGTGCGCGGTCGAAATTCTTAACTACACGCGCAGCGGCGATCCCTTCTGGAACGCCCTGTCGATCACGCCGGTGCGCGACACGAATGGCCGGCTGACCCACTTCATTGGCGTACAGATAGACCTCTCGGAGCGTCGACAGCTTGAGCGCGAGCTGCAACAAGCCCAGAGAATGGAGGTCGTTGGGCGTCTCGCCGGCGGTGTGGCGCATGACTTCAATAATCTGCTCACGGTGATCAACGGCGTCAGCGACATTCTCGAATCGTCGTTGGTAAATAATGACCCGCGCCGCGAGCTCGCGCGTGAAATCGGGAAGGCCGGAGCCCGAGCCGCAGTGCTGACGCGCCAACTGCTGGCGTTCAGCCGCCGACAGGTCATGACCATGCAGGTGCTTGACTTGAACGTGTTGGTCACCGACACAGCGACGATGCTGCGTCGTCTCATCGGCGAGGACATCGATTTACGTGTGGACTGCGCGGAGGAATCCGTGTACGTAAAGGCCGACTCCGCGCAACTCGAACAGGTGCTGATGAACCTGGCGTTGAATGCACGGGACGCGATGCCGCAGGGCGGTGCGCTGACCATCCGAACGGCCGGTGTACAGGTCGACGAAGGCTATCGTTCCGCTCATAACGATGTGGGCGATCTCTATCACGCGACGCGTCGGGAAATGCGTAGCGGGCCATACATCGTGCTCACGGTGACGGATACAGGTGTCGGCATGGATGCCGCGACCGCCGCACGCGTTTTTGAGCCATTCTTCACCACCAAGGGCGTGGGACAAGGCACCGGACTGGGCCTGTC
>JBBRFQ010000096.1:0-13097 GCA_038224035.1 Gemmatimonadales bacterium | reverse complement strand
TACGCGCCGAACGGGATGTCGCCTGATGCTGAAGGGCGAACCGGTGCAGGAGTTCTATTCCATTGGTGAGGTGTGTACGCTCACCGAGCTCAAACCGCACGTGCTGCGCTACTGGGAAAGCCAGTTCAAGGTGCTCAGCCCCGCCAAGAATCGCTCCGGCAACCGTGTGTATGCGCGCAAGGAGGTGGAGCTCATTCTGCTCGTCAAGCAACTGCTGTACGCGGAGAAGTACACGATTGATGGCGCACGCCAGAAGCTCGAGGAACATCGCCGCGGCGGCGCGCTCCGTCAGTCGGCGCGCGCCGCGCTTGAACTGGAAACGGTTGAAGCGCTCGAACGTGAACTGCACGCGTTGCAGGCAATGCTCGATGTACCGCTGCGCACGCGTGCATCCGACACCAGCGCCTCTCGCCTGAATCCTGCCAAGCTTCCTACCACCTGACATGCGAATTCTTCTGAGCAATGACGACGGTATTCTCGCGCGCGGACTGGGCGTGCTCGAACGAGCGTGCGAGAGCCTCGGTGAGCTCACCGTCGTCGCCCCCGATCGCGAACAGAGTGCGACCAGTCACTCGCTCACGCTGCATCACCCGCTGCGTCCCGTGCGACTCGGCGAACGGCGGTGGCAGGTCGATGGAACGCCCACCGACTCGGTGCTGATCGGTGTCGGCGCATTGATGGACGAGCGCCCTGATTTTGTGGTCAGCGGCATCAACCACGGACCCAACATGGGCGAAGATGTGCTGTACTCCGGCACCGTGGCGGCGGCGATGGAGGGGCTCGCACTCGGGATTCCCTCGATCGCCGTGTCATTCGCCGGCACCGTGCTGCGCGCCGATGCATTGCTTGATTCGCACGTCGGCGTGTTGCGCAAACTGCTCGCGCATATCATGGCGCTTCCCGCGTTCCCGAAAGACACGCTGCTCAACGTGAACCTGCCCGCGCTCGATGCGACGCAGATCAAGGGTGTCAAGCTCACGCGTCTCGGACGCCGCGTGTTTTCCGATTCCATCACGCGCATGAAGGATCCCTGGGGTCGAGAGATCTTCTGGATCGGTGGCGGATCGGTGGAGTGGAGCGGGCCGACCGATTCGGATTTTGCGACGGTTGCTGACGGGTACATCTCGGTCACGCCGTTGCACCTCGATCTCACGCATCGTGATCAACTCGACGCGTCGGCGGACTGGTGGCAGGAACTGTAGAGCCGAGTTTCGGAGGCGCGCGCCGGCGCCTCATTGAAACGCTGCAGGAAAAGGGCATCAAGGATCTCAGTGTGCTGCGTGCCATCGATCTGGTGCCGCGGCACAAGTTCGTCCCCGACTCCACGCGGCACCGAGCGTACGAAGACGCCGCGCTCCCCATCGGTTCGGGGCAGACGATCTCGCAGCCGTACGTGCACGCGCGTGCGCTTGAGTTGCTGCAACTCACCGGCAAGGAGCGCGTACTGGAAATCGGCACCGGCTCCGCGTACCAGACCGCACTGCTGGCGGAGCTCGCGGCGCAGGTGTTTTCCATCGAACGCGTCGCGGCGCTGCTCGATCGCTCGCGCCTCTTGCTCGGAGAGCTCGGTGTCCGCAATGTCAGTCTGCTGCTTGGCGATGGGACACTCGGCTGGCGCGATTACGCGCCATTTGATGCCATCGTGGTCGGGGCAGGGGCGCCTCACGTGCCGCCGGCGCTCGAGCAGCAGTTGGCTGAGGGGGGCCGGCTTCTCTTGCCGATCGGTGACCGGGAGGAGCAGGTGCTGGCGGTCTTCACCAAACGCGACGGCCTCCTCGACCGGCGTGACATCACACCCGTCCGCTTCGTCCCTTTGATTGGAGCCGGCGGCTGGCCGCCGGGCTAAGGCCCTGGTTGCCACCATTTCGTCAGCCCGAGTGAGATATGTCATCGAACCCCGCGCGGTCGTCGTCTCTTCCCCCATACGCAGCGCCGGCCGCCCGAGCGCTGGCGGCGCTGAGCGTGAAGCCCGCGGTCTCGTTCGTTCCGTTTGTGCCGCCCACTTGGTTGGCGAGCGCCGAGCGCGAGGTGCAGGGTGACGTGATTCGCGAGACGAGCGCCGCGGCGGCGACGACGGTCGGGTCCGTCACCCCGCTCGGTGCAGCGTCCGCGCTCGCGACGTTCGCGGCGCCTGAGACCGGCCACGGCATCGGCGACACCGATGCCACCGCCGACAGGTTCGAGGCGTTTCCGTTTGATCCCTCGGCCGAGTTCGCATCCGAGGCCGTCGAGGGGATCTCGGCCGGGCCGGCAGACGGAGACAGCGCCGAGTTGGCCGACGAGTTCACCGTTGATTCGTCCGACGACGCCTTGCCGTGGATCGAGGCGTTCGCGGTTGATCCCGAAGTGACTCAGTTTGCGGATCCTCAGGCCACGGCGTTCGAGCATCACGCCATGCTCGCGGCATTCGATGAGGAGGGCCGGGATGGAGCGCACCCCGAGATCTCCGACGAATCCGCCCTTTCCAATCTGGACGAATCGTCCGACGCTCCGCCCGTGCTCGACTCCGAGGACGACACGTGGGTCATGAACGAAGCGAGCGCCGACATCGGCCAGCTCGCCGACGAACTCAGTGCGGTGTCGGCCGAGGCATCGTCGAACGCACCACCAGCAGCGGCGGCGCAGCCACACTTGCCGTGGCAGGAGGACGAGGCGTGGATGGACATCATGCCCGCGCTCCCCAACTCCGGCGGACGTGATGTGGCGGCCGAGACCGCTTGGGCCCGAGCGTTCGGCGAACCGCCAGCTCCACTGCCGCCACCTCCACTGCCCACCGGTGATGCGCAGGCCGCTGCCGCCTCGCTTGAATCGATCGCGCGTCGTTTGCGCGCCGGTGACTTGAGCGTCCCCGGATTCCACGCCAGTCGCGGAGATGCGGCCGCCCTTGCCGCCGCGCTGGCCGCGCTGCTCGGGGCCAACGACTAGTGGACTCATGACCGACCGTCCGGCGCCGCCCAAGGGGCGGCTGTCGTGTGTCGTGCACGGTCGGGTGCAGGGCGTCGGATTCCGCTGGTTTGTTCGCGAGAACGCGCGACGGCTGGGTTTGTCCGGTGCCGTGCAGAATAGAGCGGACGGAACGGTGGAAGTGCACGCATCGGGTGCGGAGACATCACTCGCTCGTCTACGCGCGCTATTGTTCGAGGGACCGCCCGGCGCTGTGGTCGAGCGGCTCGACGACGTGCCATGGTCGTCGTCGACATTCCACGACACGTTTACCATCATCCGTTGATGTCCGACTCTCCGCTCGTCCAGCGTGTCCAGCGCGCCATTCGCGACGTGCCCGATTTCCCGACGGCAGGGATCAACTTCAAAGACATCACCCCGCTGCTCGCCGACGCGGTGCTCTTGCAGGATGTGATTCGTGCGATGCAAGCGCCGTTCGCGGCGTCCGACATTTCGCACGTGGTCGCGGTCGAAAGCCGGGGATTTCTCTTCGGCGTGCCGATGGCACTGTCGCTCGGCGCGGCGTTTGTGCCGGTGCGAAAGCCCGGTAAGTTGCCGTGGCGCACCGCGCGCGAAGGATACGCGCTCGAGTACGGTGAAGATGCGATTGAAATCCATACCGATGCGATCACGCGTGGTGCGCGCGTGCTCGTGGTCGATGATGTTTTGGCCACCGGTGGCACGGCGGCCGCCACGTGTCGGCTGGTGGAGCGGCAGGGCGGGGTGGTGGTCGGTGTGTCCGTGCTCATGGAGCTCGGGTTTCTGCGTGGCCGCGATGCGCTGGGAGAGCGCCGCACTCAGTCGGTGTGGCTGGTGGCGTGAGGGCGCGAACTTTCACGATTCGGGCTGACGCGTTATTTCTTCGATCATCGTGCGGCTGAATGTGCGATCTGGTACCGCCCCCGTAGCTCAGGTGGATAGAGCAGCAGTTTCCTAAACTGTTGGTCGGAGGTTCGAATCCTCTCGGGGGCACTGCGAATGGATCGCCGGCCACGTGCACCGGTTGGGCCGGCGGTGTGTCGAATCCGGCACGGGTGGATGCGCGCCGCAGGGTTGGAGGGCGTCGTACCTGACGATAGGTTGTGCCGTACGTTCGGCAGCGGCCCCTTCTTTTCTCCCGACGCCCGCCTCAGTGAAACTCCACAACAAGATCATGCTCGGCCTCGGCATCGGTGCCGCGGCCGGGATTGCCTGTAAGCTGCTGCTTCCCGATTCCCCGGACGTGCTCTGGGTCGTCGAAAATGTCGCCACGCCGGTGGGGCAGGTGTTCCTCCGGATGCTGTTCATGATCGTCGTGCCGCTGATCTTCGGCTCGGTCACGCTCGGAGTGGCGTCCCTTGGCGACCTGAGTCGTATCGGACGCATCGGCGGTAAGGCGATGGGGTTCTTTCTGATTACGACGGCCTTCGCGGCGACGATCGGCCTGACGCTTGTCAACCTGATCGGTCCGGGGAAATCGCTGCCTGAATCTGTGCGCACGCAGCTCTTGGCGCAGTACGCGGGCGAGGCTACGACGCGCGTCGGCGCGGGCGCGGTGTTCGGCATTGAGACCTTCGTGAACATCGTGCCGCGCAATCCCGTAGACTCAGCGGCGCGCGGCGACATGCTCGGCCTGATCTTCTTCTCGATCGTCTTTGGTATCGCGCTCACGCAGTTGAGCAAAGAGCGATCCAAGCCAATCATGGACGTGCTCGAGGGGCTCGTGGACGTGGTTACCCGAATCATCGGGTACGCCATGAAGCTCGCGCCCTATGGCGTGGCAGGGCTCATTTTTGGCGTGACCGTGCGCTTCGGGGTCGACGTGCTGCAGTCGTTGGCGCTGTACGTCGGCACCGTGCTGCTGGGATTGGCCATTCAGCTCTTCGGCGTCACAGGGATGATCGCCAAGTTTTTCGTGGGAATTCCGTACGGGCGTTTCTTTGGCAAGTGCCGGTCGCTCATGGTGACGGCGTTTTCCACGTCCAGCTCAAACGCGACGCTACCCGAAAACATTCGCACGGCCGAAGAACAGTTCGCGGTGCCCAAGGAAATCGCGTCGTTCGTGTTGCCGCTTGGCGCCACGATGAACATGAATGGCACGGCCCTCTTCGAAGGCATGACCGTGTTGTTTCTGGCGCAAGTGTTTGGCATTGACCTCAGCCTGACGAGTCAGATCATTGTCGTGGTGATGTCCGTCATCACGGCGATCGGCGCGGCGGGCGTGCCGGGCGGTTCGATTCCGTTGCTGGTGCTGATCCTGGAGACGGTTGGCGTGCCGGGAGAGGGCATCGCCCTGATCCTTGGCGTGGACCGCATCCTCGATATGTCCCGCACGGTGCCGAACGTCATGGGCGATCAGCTCACGGCGCTGGTGGTCGCCAAGAGCGAAGGCGCCGTGCTGCGTCTCGACGACTAGCACGCGGTCGTTCCGGGTGACTTTCTCTCCGGAACGACTATGTTTAGAGACTATCCCGGAACCGACGACACGCACGCTGCAGGGCGGCGCCTGTTCACGCGATTGAATCCCGGGCGCTGCGGTTGACGGCGCCCAGCCTTTCTACCGTTCACTCGCAGTCCACTCATGGCGAAGCCCACGCGTCCCGTAAACTCTCCGGCACCACTGTCCCACAAGTCTGACGATCCGCTTGAGAACGCCACGCTGTGGCTTCAGTCGAATGGCAAGCTGATCGGCATCGGCGCGGCGGTCCTGGCCGCGGTCGGCCTGGGCATCTACGGCGTGCGCGCGTCGGACGCGAAAAAGAACGCCAATGCGTCCACGGCGTTGTACGCGGCCCAGGGTCCGCTCCAGGAAGGCAAGACTGATGCGGCGCAAAAGGCGCTTGAAGAGGTCGCCACCCGGTACAAGGGCACGACAGCCGGTGAACAGGCGGTGCTGCTGCTCGCGCAGAGCTACTACGATGCCGATCAATTTGCGCAGGGTATTGAGCGACTCGAGACGGCGCGTTCCGGCGCCTCCTCAGCGTTTGCCGCCGCGATGGACGTGTTGATCGCGGGGGGCTACGAGGGATTGGCAGACTTTGAGAAGGCGGCGGCCCAGTATGGAAAGGCTGCCACTTCGGCGGGATCGGAAACGGAGCGCGACGGTCACGTGCTCTCGCAGGCCCGCATGCTGATGCGCGCTGGGAAGAAGGCAGAAGCGGTGGCGCTGTTCGAGGGACTGCAGTCGAAGACGGGCTCGCCGTTCGCCCAGGAAGCGGCGGTTCGACTTGGTGAGCTTCGGGCGAGCGCCTCCGGGCAGTGATCGCTATCTCTCTGACGAGAGAGGCTCGCGTCCCACTACCGAGCGAGAAGGCCGGGACTGCCATTGCGCGGTTCCGGCCTTTTTTGTGTTTGGCGCGCATGGCATGATCCGGTCGCTACGGTATGGCCAGTGTGTCGGTCCGAGTGGTGCCGGAACGGACTCGGGAGTCAGAGCAGTGTGATTGCCAAATACGACAGTTTGGAGCCACATGAGGGACAGCATACGTCATCTACGGTTCGCTATCGGCCTGAAGGAGTGCCGATAATATATGTTATGTAAACCAAGTAGCGTGGATAACTGTGGACAACATTCCGTCGGTCGGCTACTTGCGGATTGCGTTAGTGCCCGCACTCCTTTGCAAATCAACGGCTTATGGCGCTCAACTCAAGCGCATTCACAAGTCGAGCGTCACGTTCGTCAATCTGAGACGATCTCTCCACATTCCTGAGCTGAGAAAGCGGCCGTTCACTTCAACGTGCCAGCTCACCCCGACAAGCCTCCAGCCCACGCAGGAAACGTCAGGAATCAACCGAGCCGCTCGATCCGCCCGCGGTAGACAATGCGCCCTTCGCCGCGCAGCGACGGCCACCAATGCCTCATTCTATCGTCTGGCGCGGCCGGCTCCCTGAAGGACACCGAGAGCTCCCGGCCGGAGTGAGTGACCAGGAGCACGGGGGCCTCCGCCAACCCCCACTCGCTCAGCAGTATCGCCGTGGCGATCGCGCCCGTCCCGCACGCCAGCGTCTCACCCTCCACCCCTCGCTCGTAGGTCCGATAGGCCCAGCGGCCGTCACCCACTGGTGCCACCCAGTTCACATTGGCGCCGGCTGTGCCGAGTGACTCATGCTGCCGAATTGGCCGACCTCGTCCGTCTACGTCCACTACAGACAGATCGCCGGTTAAAATCACGATGTGCGGCACGCCCACCAAGGCGAAGCCGATCCGCGACTCGCTTGCGATGAGCGGAATATCGCGCAGATCTGATCGCACCGTCTCAACCGGCGCCAAATCGATCTCCGGCAGCCCGTTGACCAGTCGGGAGGTCACCAAGCCCGCGTCGGTGCGCAACCGTACCGTGGGTGCGCTTGCCAGCCCGGCCGCGATGGCGAAGTTGATGCTGCACAACGTCGCGTTGCCGCACAGTTCACCTAACGTGCCATCCCTGTTGAAGTACCTCAGGCGGGTCTCACCGCCCGCGATCTCACGGGACGTTGCTTCTCGAGCGAATTCGGCGCCCGGTTCGAGAAGCACGATTCCGTCCGCGCCTATTCCGTTGTGGCGACTGCAGATAGCCTTGATCACTTCAGGTCGCGTCATAACGTCAGGTGGTGTCTCACGTGCGTCAAACACCACAAAATCATTACCGGAGCCGGTCATCTTGGTGAACGGCACACCCGCGAGGGCGTCCAGCGGATTGCTGCGGGCGTCGTTCATCGTCTCTCCTAAAAGCGACCGGTGAGACCCCACCAACGGAGCCGCCACACCATCCACACGGCCTCGCGGACTATGCCCTTGGACATCTTCGACTCCCCTTCGGTCCGATCATTGAATACGATCGGAATCTCCGCGATCGTGAAGCCGCGCTTCCAGGCGCGGTAGCTCATCTCGATCTGAAATGCGTAACCGTTCGAGCGTACCTGATCGAGCGGAATCGCCTCGAGCACCTTGCGACGGAAACATTTGAAGCCGCCGGTGGCGTCGCCAAGAGACATGCCGGTGACGATTCGGGCATAGATGTTCGCGGCATAGGAGAGCAGCAGACGCGTCATCGGCCAGTTCACCACGGTCACCCTGCCCTCCCGGTACCGCGATCCGAGCACCATATCGGCGTCCTTGATCGCGTGGAGAAACTCGGTGAGGTGCGCGGGGTCGTGAGAGAAATCGGCGTCCATCTCGAAGATGTACGCGTAGTCCCGCTCTAGCGCCCACCCGAATCCCGCCAGATAGGCCCGGCCGAGTCCCGCCTTGCCGGGACGATGCAGCACGTGCACGCGCGAATCGGCAGCCGCGAGCTGGTCAGCCAGTTGCCCCGTGCCATCGGGCGAGTTGTCGTCGACGACCAGCACTTCGAGCCGAGGATCCTCAGCCAGGATGCGCGGGACGATTTTGGGGATGTTGTCGCGTTCGTTGTATGTGGGAACGATGACCAGGGCGCGCTCGCCGTCCGGAATTGCCGCCTGCGGAGACCACGGAGTGGAGCGATCAGACACGCGCACCCCGTCGGTCCAAGACCACGCCGCCGATGAGCAGCGCGCCGGCCAGCGCAATCGCGAGCAGCGTGATCAGGCGGCCGGTGTCGTTGTTCGGATTGTCAAAACGCAGCTCGACCGACTTGGCACCAGCTGGTAGCGCCACCCCCGTGATGACATAGTCGGCGCGACCGATGGGCGCCTGAGCGCCGTCCACGCTGGCGGTCCAGCCGGGGTAATAGTTCTCTGACACCACCAGCGTTGCGCCTTCGGGTACGACGCCATCAAGCGTAATGTCAACCGAGCCGGGCTCGTAGCGCGTGACTTTCGCCGAGACGGCCAGCGGCTCGGGCAACGCGCTCACCTGGTCCGCCGCCTTGGCGTCGACCTGCGCATCGTTCGCGAACAGCACCGCGCGCTTGAGGTCAAAGCGCGGGTCGAGCACCGTGGCGAGCGTGCTTTGATCATCGGCCTTCACGCGCAGTGGCACAACCCAGGCAAACGGGTTCTCACCGGGCAACCGGTAAAGATAGACGGTGCTGCCGGCGGCATTTTTCGTGGGACCGGCCAGTTTCTCCGAGCCCTCCAGAGGAAGCTCGGGCAGATTTGTGTACAGAAACTGAACATTTGCCAGCGCCCACATGTTCGGATTGCTGATCAGTCCCTCTCCTGCGGTCTCGATGAGCTGTCGATAACGACCCAGCTCGTTCCCGTGATAGCCGAGCACATCACGGATGTGATGCGCCATGAGCGCGGAGCCACCGAGGAACGGGTCGCGCGGCGCCGGGGCGTCGCCGCCTTGAAAGCTGAGCGCGAGTACGCGACCAGGCTCCGGCTGCGCATTCATATAGTCAATGGCCGCGTCAGAGGCATAGATGGTTTCCGCGCCTTCGCTGAAGAGCCAGTAGTTTCGACCGACGCTGAACAGGTCGAGTGCCACCACGACGACAAGTGCGAAGCCGACCGTACGGGCTGGCAACCTTCGCTGGGAGCTGACGAACGCGAGTCCAGCCACCGCGAACGCGATGATCGCTACGCGCCACCCGCCGGCGACCACAGCCGCGGCGTTCGCGTCGATCCGCGGTACCACCGCGACGTTCCAAGCCACGGTCTCAGCCAGTCGCGTGAAGAATCCGCCGGACGCGAGCACTGCCGTCAGCACACCCGCCACCGCCGCGCCGACCACGAATCGATTCCCGAGCTTGCCGGCGATCAACCGCTCCGCACCGAATGCGGCCAGTATGGCGGTGGAGAATGAGACCACGTACAGGATCGTGCTCGGCGCCCGAAAGAACTTTGAGCCAGGCACGACGGCGTACACCAACTGATAGAACGGCGTGTTGCCGCCCCATGCCCAGAGCAGCGTCACGACGGCGGTTCCGAACCAGAACCAGGCGTGCGCTCGCGCGTGTCTATGAATCCCACCGAAAAGCCCGGCCGCGGCCAGCAGGATCACGGCAACGCCGAGGTATTCGCTATGGAAGTGAATCCCATTCGCGCCCCAGTACGAATCGAGGATGCCCGAGAACTGCGGCAGCCACATGTTGATGGTTTCTTCGAGCGGCATGGAATACGACGACGCGTACTCGTAGCCTTTTCCGCCGGAGCGGGGTGACCAGTCCACATACTCGAAGACGGGGAGAAACTGGATGGCGCCGATCGCGAAGCCGATCACTACGGCGCCGAGGGCGAGTCCGAGGCGCGGGATTCCGGGGTTTTTCGCACTCGTTCCGTCAGCGGCTGCCTTGCCGGAGGCGGGATGCGTCAGGCCGGAATTCGCAGCGGAACTGCCGAGACGCTGCACCGCTCCCGGCTTGAGCGCAATAAACAGGGCGAACGCGCCCGAAGTGAGCAGCAGATACTGCAGCAACTGTGGATGCGGCGACAGCACGCCGAGTCCAACCACGAACGCCAGCGCACCCCACGCCCACTTCCGGCCGTCGCGAATGCCGCGTACCAGCATCCAAAGCGTGAGCGGAAGCAGGGCGCTGACAAACAGCTTGCCGTCGTGACCCGGAGACGGAAACGAGGCCAACTGTCCGCTCAGCATGTAGGCCACACCACCAACGGATGCCGGCAGCAGTCCCATGCCAATCGTGCGCAGGAAGCCAATGGTAAAGAAGCCCGCCAGCACTGTATGAATGATGAAGCCCCACGTCATGGCGACGTCAGTGGGCAGCAGCATGCGCAGCAGAAACGTGGGATAAAAGATGTCGCCGTGCATGGCCGCGACGAACGGCATGCCGCCCTGCAAGTACGGATTCCACTGGGGGAACCCTTTCCCTGCGCGCAGCATCTCTGCGGCGAAATTCCGGAACGGATAACCGGCGATGTACTGATCGGAATGCGGATTGACGAGGAAACCGCCGCTCAGCGCCGGCCACGCGAGCAGCATGGTGGCAAGCACGCAGGTCAGCGCCGCCCAAGCCCACGAATAGCGGGGACTCCAGTCGGGCAGCGTCGGGTCTGATCTATCCATAAAAGAACGTCTGAGAGAACGAGGAAGCGCGCCCGGGCGCGAGCAGATCCACTCGTGACGACGTCGCCGTCACGAGCGGACTTTTCGAGCAGCAGGCGCGAGAGCGAGGCTGATAAGTCCGGGTAGTACTTCGAGCACGATCAGCCACAACCGGGAGACAGCGGCCAGCACAGCGGCTTCGGCGGACACGGCTACACCAAGCGCAACCATGGCACCGACGAGGGCGGCCTCGCGCGCACCAATGCCACCTGGAGCCACGAGAAACAGATAACCGACAAGGTACGAAGCTGTCCAAATTGCGACGAAAGTTGGCATGGCGCCACTGATGTCCGGCAAAACGCCACGCGCCAGCAGCGCGAACGCCGCTCCGTATCCAACCCACGAGAGCACATTGATGGTCACCGACAGCCAGATTGCGCTATTCGGCAACGGTCGGCTCGGCGCTTCAAGTCCCGGTCGACGCGAGGCCACGAGGGCCAGCAGCCGCGGGAGTAACCACGGCAGGGCGAGCACGCCGATCACGAACAGCGCGCTGCCAATGCCGGCGAAGAGACTGTACTGCACACCAAGCACGTTGAGCACGGCGGTGCCGGACAGGGCGACGACTCCCATACCAGCGCCGATGTTGATGGCGGTCCCGAGCAGTGCGGCACCGGCGGCCGCAATGGAGTTGGCCCCTTCGCGCTGCGCGAGCACCACGAGCGCTCCGACCGACCACACCTTGCCAGGGATGTACCGTCCCAGATTGGCAATCGTCCAGATGCGCACCGCGGCGCCAAAGCTGATCGTGCTCCCCCACCCAGACATCAGCACGCGCCAGCTCTGAATCAGCGCGGCGTACGTGGCGAGCACGATGGCGCTGGCCGCGGCGATGTAGGGCCAGCGCAGTTCTATCGCCGCGGCGGCGTCGCGCAGCGCGGCGCGTTGTGTGGCCACTTCGCGTGCAATGAACACGAAGAGCGCGCCCAGCAGCAGCAGTTGCAACGCGGTCCACCACCAGCGTCGGCCGGTGGGCGATCCGGAGACGCGAGACGGGTCAGCCACGGGTGCCGCTCATCGCACTCGTATAGAGTTGCACGTAACGTGACGCGACATGCTCGGGGCTGAAACGCGCAAGCACGTGATGCCGCGCCGCGGCGCCAAGCTCGGCGGCATGTACGGGCGATTCGGCAAATGCATCAATCGCACGCGCGAGCGCGGCCGTGTCGCCGGCGAGCACGAGGGTGCCACCCGCCTGTGGATCCACCACATCGCGCAGCCCTCCGGAGTCATACGCAATGACCGGCGTGTTGCACAGTTGCGATTCCACCGCCACCAGGCCGAGTCCCTCTTCGCGCGACGGCATCACGGTCGCCAGCGCGCGCGTGTAGAAGTGCGCGAGTGCGGGCGACGGCAGCGCCCCGTGCCACGTGATCCGCGATTCCACACCGAGTGTGCATGCCCGCGCTTGCAGTTGCTCGCGATCGGGACCGTCTCCGATGATATCGCAGTGCACATCATGCGTGGTGCGCGCGAGTGCGTCGAGCAAATCGGCTGCTCCCTTCTGCGCGTTGAGTCGCCCCACAAACAGCAGTCGTCCACTGCGCGCGTCGTGCGCCGGCGCAAATGCATCGGTGCGTACGGGCATCGGTGACACCAGTACGTTCGTTTGAGGCGCAATGCGCATCGCTTCGTTCGCCAGCCACGAGGACACCGCGGTGACCGCGCGTGCCTGACCGAGCACGGCGCGCATGACACCGTGCGCCGGCTTGACCCCTCGCGCGAGTCTCACATCGCTTCCGTGCATGGTGATCACGAGCGGAATCGTGCCGGTTCGCAACCAGCCGCTCTTCCAGAGCGCAAGGCCCGAAGGAAACCACCAGTGTGCGTGAACGACATCATAGGGTGCGCCGCTCCGGCGTGCCTCGTGCAGCGCGTGTGCGGTGGCGCGTCGCATCGCACGCAGCAACCCTAGCAGTGCAAACCGTCCGCTCCACGACGCGCGAACGGTTTCGGCCATCGTGCCCCCGTACGCGAGCGTCTGTCGGTCGGCGCGCGCGTACGCGACGCGCTGCACCGACACGCCTTCGATTGTGTCACGCTCCGCAAGACCGGCGGCGGCGGGTGCGAGCACATGTACGGCTGTACCCGCATCCTCCAACGCGCGAGCGAGATGGAGCACGAAGGAGCCCGCCGCGTCACCTGCGAATCGCGGAAAGTTGTGCGTGACGAACAGCACGCGCGGCGCGGGCGACACGTCGCTACG